>NZ_JAKFEF010000085.1:0-61635 GCF_036675785.1 Aromatoleum sp. | reverse complement strand
GCAACGCGGGCCGCGCGCACAGATCCGCGAGCACCGTCTCCACGTCAAGGTAGCGGTATTTCAGCGCGATGTTCAACTCGTCGAGCACCACCAGCCCGATTGCGGGGTCGCGCAGCAGCGCCCGCGCCTGATCCCACGCTGCCTGCGCACTCGCCACGTCGCGCGCGCGGTCCTGCGTGTCCCAGGTGAAGCCGTCGCCCATCACATGCCACACGACGTCGGGCTGGCGGCGGAAGAAGGCCTCCTCGCCGGTGTCCGAGCGGCCCTTGATGAACTGCACGACGCCCACCTTCATGCCGTGGCCGAGCGCACGCGCGACGACGCCGAAGGCGGCGCTCGACTTGCCCTTGCCGTTGCCGGTGTTGACCAGCAGCACGCCGCGTTCGATCTGCGCCGCGGCGATTTTTTCATCGACGACCGCCTTCTTGCGCTGCATCCGCGCGGCGTGGCGCGCGTCCCGGTGCGTCGGTTCGATCGCTTCGTTCATGGCTCACTCCGGAAGAAAGACGGTCCGCCCGTCGACGTCGACGCCGCGGATCGGGTGATCGTAGGCATGGCTCAGGCGATCGGCCCGCAGCACGTCGTCGCGCGACCCTGCGATCACGCCGCCGCGGCCGTCGAGCAGGACCACGTGGTCGGCGAAGCGCGCCGCGAGGTTGATGTCGTGCAGCACCATCACGACGCCGCGCCCGTCGCGCGCGAGGCGGGCGAAAAGTTCGAGGGTGGCGACCTGGTAATGCAGGTCGAGGTGATTCGTCGGCTCGTCGAGCAGGAAAAGTCGCGGCGCCTGCGTCAGCAGCGCGGCGATTGACACGCGCTGCCGCTCGCCGCCGGAGAGATTCAGGATGTCGCGCTCGGCCAGGTCGGCGAGCCCGACTTCGGCGAGCGCCGCGCGCGCAATCGCAACGTCGTCGTCGCTCTCCCAGCCCCAGCGACCCAGATGCGGATGGCGGCCGACGAGCGCCGTCTGCAGCACCGACGCCGAGAAATGGTCCGGCTGCTGCTGCGGCAACAGCCCGCGAAAGCGCGCCGCCGCGAGGTGATCCCAGTCGGCATACGGCCGGCCGCCGAGCCGCACCGCCCCGACCGACGGCGCGCGCAGCCCGGCGAGCGTGTGCAGCAGCGTCGTCTTGCCTGCGCCGTTCGGCCCGAGCAGCACGAGGCACTCGCCGGCCGCCAGACGCAGGCTGAACTCGCAGCACAGCCAGCGCTCGCCGATTTGCAGCGCGAGGCGGTCGGCCTCGAGCAGGATTTCATCGCCGACGCCGACGGCGGATCCGGCCGGGCGGACGACAGCGGCGGGAGCGCGGGGCGGAAACGCGTTCATGGCCCCTCGTCAGCGCGGATGCCGCGACAGCAGGAACAGGAATACCGGCACGCCGATCAGCGCGGTCAGCACGCCGACCGGCAACTGCATCGGCGCGATGACGGTGCGCGCCGCGGTGTCCGCGACCGTCAGCAGTGTACCGCCGGCGAGCATCGACGCCGGCAGCAGCACGCGCTGGTCGTTGCCGATCGCGAAGCGCACGAGGTGCGGCACGATCAGCCCGACGAAACCGACCGAGCCGACGAGCGTCACCGCGGTCGCGGTCAGCAGCGACGCGACCAGGTACAGCAGGTAACGCAGCCGCTCGACGCGCACGCCGAGCGCGCGGGCGGAGAGTTCGCCACGCGCGAGCACGTTGAGATCGCGAGCGAACGGCAACACCGCGACAAGCCCGACGACCATCAGCACCAGCGCGGGCCACGGCCGCGACGCGCCGGACGCGTCCCCCATCAGCCAGAACAGCATCGACTGCAGCCGCGTGTCCGTCGCAAGCGACAGCATCAGCGTGACCGCCGCGCCGCAACCGGCCGCGACGATGACGCCCGTGAGCAGCAGCCGCGTCTGCGTCCACGACCCGTCGCCGTGCGCGAGCCCGAACACCAGCAGCATCGCTCCGAGCGCCCCGGCGAACGCCGCCAGGTCGACGAGCCACGGCGCAAGCCCGAACAGCATCGCGCCGAGCGCCCCGACCGCCGCCCCGCCCGAAATCCCGAGCACGTACGGGTCCGCGAGCGGATTGCGCAACAGCACCTGCATCAGCGCCCCCGCGATCGCGAGCAGCCCCCCGCACGCGAACACCGCGACCGCGCGCGGCAGGCGCAGTTCGCGGACGACCCCCCCCGGGAGGCTGTCGCCGTCCCCGAGGAGCCCGGCGACAACGTCCGGGAACGAGATGTGCAGGTCACCCGCCGAAAGCGCGAAGACCAGCGACCCGCAGGCCGCGAGCGCGAGCACCGTTAGGACGGGAAGGACGCGGGGGACGATGCGCAATTGCAGAGGGCTCCCTCAGCAGCGGATCACGCGGGTTATCAGAAGGACAGTTTCGCGCCGACCTTCCACGTACGGGCGAAATTGACCGGATAGATCTGATCGTCGCCGACCCACACGCCGTTCTCATACTCGAAGAGATTACTCACCGCCGCGTACACTTCGACATCCTTGATGCGGTGGCGGTAAGCGAGGTCTGTCGATTGGTACTCGCGCTGCTTCTGCGCGTTGTTGTTGTCGAAATCGTCGGCGGCCCACGCCTTGCTGCGCCATGTGTGCGACAGATAGAAGTTTCCGCGCTCTCCGACCTTGACGTTGAACCCCGCGACGACGTTATGACGCGGGACGCCCGGCAGTTCCTGGCCGTCGAACGCGCCGTTGCCCGAATCCTCGCGGTCAATCATCGCCCGCGTCCAGGTGTAGTTGACCAGCACGGTCAGCCCTGGCGTCACCATCCACGAATCCTGCGCCTCGAGGCCATATTTGTGCGAGCGGTCGATATTGGTGTTGAAGCTCGTCAAGAAATTGCCGGAGTCGAAGAAGTAGATCTCGTCCTCGAGTTTGGCGTGGAACGCCGCGACCTTCAGACGATTGACCGACGTGACGTGGTTCATACCGAGCGTGAGGGTGCGCACCTTCGCGGGCTCGATGAACGCGTTGAACCGCACGATGCTCGGAAACACCGAGAAGTCCGCCTGGAAGAAGCGGTCGATGTCCGGCGCCTGGAAGGCGCGGTTGTAGTTGCCGAACACCGACAGCGCGCTGTCGACGCGGTAGTTCGCGCCGATGTCCCACGACGTCAGGTCTTCGTCGTCCTTGAGGCGATTACCGGCGTCAGGCTCGAACTCGTACTCGACACGCTCGCGACGGGCGCCGGCGGAGAGGGTCAGATCCCCCAACTCGTACTGCCCTTGGACAAATCCGCCGAGATTGCGCTTCGTCGTGTCGTTGTCGCTTCCCTTGCGCACGCCGTCGAAGGACTGCACTCCGGCCGTGAGCGAGAACACATCGCCGAGGTACTGCAGCGAAATTTCATCCGACAGGTAGCGGTAGTCGGACTTGAAGTCGAACTGCACGAATTCCGACATCTTGTCTTCGTCGCTGTGGCGGGCCGCCAACCGCACCGACGACGTCAGGTCGTACTCGGCACCTACACCCCAGTAGTCGGTCTCGTACTTTTGATGCGTATAGGGCGTCGGATTGCCGAAGAAGTCCGGTTTCGCAGCAAACGTCGCCGGGTCGTCCTTGAACTGGGCGAGTGTCAGCGAATCGGGAAAGCGGGTGTCGATGCGCGAACTGCCGGCGTCGAAACTCAGCTTCAGCCCATCCGCGGGCTTCCCGGAGGCACCGACGCGCCAGCTTTCTGCGTCGGATTCGTCGCGATGCCCGGTCGAATCCTTGTCGCTGAACCCGCCATGCTCGCTGTGGTCGACGGTCGCCGACAATGCGAAGCGGTCGCGCACGAGACCGGCGCTCCCGGTCGCCCCGATCGCGTCGTAATTGCCCGCGTTCACCTCGATGCTCGCGCCGGGGCGCGGCTTCGTGTAGATCTGGATTGTCCCCGCGGTCGCGCCGTCACCGTAGATCACCGAGCCGCTGCCTTTCGCGATCTCGATGCGGTCGATATCGGCCAGCGGGATGGCGCCGAGCAGTTGCGGCACGATGTCGATGTTATTGAGGCGCCGTCCGTCCAGGGAAATTACGACGTTCTGGAAGCCGTCGGAGGCGCCATAGCCGCGCATGTTGATGCTCGGGGTGTAGCGGTTGCCGAAATACGGCCCCACCTGGATCGACGTCTGCTGCGCCAGGTAGTCGACGAGCGTGGTCGCGCCGGAGCGTTCGATGTCGCTGCGGCGATGGACTTCGGACGCGTAGGTTGCGGCAACGTCGGGCGTGTCGATGCGCGTCGCGGACACGATCACCGTTTCACCGCTCGCGTCGGCGGCCTGCACGGCGGTCGCGAATGCAAGCGGAAAAGCAGCAGCAACCGCGACGGCCGTCGCGGACAGGCGGATGTTCATCGGGATTCTCCCTGTGCCGCGGCAGCGTCCCCGCTTACCGTGGCGATGTTTCACGAGTCAGCGCCCATCGGGGAGCACGATGCGAGCACGGAAAAAGCGCGCTTCGCCGCCACCCCGCGGCACTTCAGCCAATTCGCGTTCGGGCCGGTATCCGGACTCGTGGGCTGGCCGGCGTTCCGGATGGAACTGCCGGACCGGTCGCATCGCCTTCCCGGACTCGTCGTCCAGTGGCGGTTGGATGCGCCTTGCGTCCACTTACCGTTGCGGGGGCAGCGCAGGCATTGCGTCACGCTTCGAGAGCGCTCGCGCACCTGTTTCCCGTTTAACCTTCCGGCGAGACTCGCCTTCGGGCACCTGAAACACGTCGCATCCGAAACCCGGATGCGGGCGTGGATAATAGCGTTTTCCACGACTTCCTGCAGCGCGAAATCCGCGCGGATCCCCACGACATGTCCGCCCACCTGATCCTCGGCGGCGCCCGCTCGGGCAAGAGCCGCCTCGCCGAGACGCTCGCGCAAGACAGCGGCCTGCCGGTGACCGTCATCGCCACCGCCGAAGCCCTCGACCCCGAAATGGCCGAACGCATCCGCCGCCACCGCGAAGACCGCCCCGCGGCATGGCGCGTCGTCGAGACGCCCGTCGCGCTCGCGCAGGCGCTGCGCGACGAAGCGCACGAAGGGCGCTGCGTGATCGTCGATTGCGTGACGCTGTGGCTGATGAACCTGATGGTCGGCGCCGAGTTGCTGCCCGCGCCGCTCGACGCGCACCACCTGCCGCGCTTCCTCGCCGAGCGCACCGCCCTGCTCGACTGCGTGCTGCAGCTGCCGGGGCCGATCCTGCTGGTCGCGAACGAAGTCGGCCTCGGCCTCGTCCCGGAGACGCCACTCGGCCGGCTGTTCCGCGACGAAGCCGGACGGATGAATCAGGCGCTGGCCGGCCTTTGCGAGAAAGTCACCTTCGTCGCCGCGGGGCTTCCGCTGGCGCTGAAGGGCTGAGCCGCGGGCTTCCCGGCACCGCCGCGAACGGCAAGACGCGCCGCGCCGCCGTGCTACCATCACCGCCCTTCAGGACAACGTCACACTCCCCGATGGACTTCGACATCCGCCCTCCCGCGACCGAACTCGCGGCCGCGCTGCAGCACCGCATCGACCGCAAGACCAAGCCGCACGGCGCGCTCGGGCGCCTCGAAGCGCTCGCGCTGCAGATCGGCCTCGCGCAGCAGACGCTGAATCCGCAGATCCGCCAGCCGCACGTCGCGGTCTTCGCCGGCGATCACGGCGCGGCGCGCGCGGGGGTCTCCGCGTTCCCGCAGGAAGTGACGTGGCAGATGGTTGAGAACTTTCTCGCCGGCGGCGCGGCGATCAACGTGTTCTGCCGGCAGATGGGGCTCGATCTGACCATCGTCGACGCGGGCGTCAACCACGATTTCGGCCGCCGTCCGGGCCTCGTCGACGCGAAGGTCGCGAACGGCACGGCGAATTATCTCGAAGCGCCGGCGATGAGCGCGGACCAGTGCCGCGCGGCCGTCGCTCGCGGTCGCGACCTCGCGCATGCGCTCGCGGCGAACGGCTGCAATCTCGTCGGCTTCGGCGAAATGGGGATCGGCAACACGGCGTCTGCGACGCTGCTCACCTGCTGCCTAGCGGGCGCGGACCTGCGCACCGCAACGGGCCGCGGCACCGGGCTCGACGACGCCGGCGTGAGCCGCAAGCAGAAGCTCCTCGGCGAAGCGCTCGCGCGCGGCGGCCGGATTTCGGAGCCGCTCGCCGCGCTCGCCGAATACGGTGGCTTCGAGATCGCAATGATGGTCGGCGCGATGCTCGGTGCCGCGGAAAAACGCATGGTCCTGCTGATCGACGGCTTCATCGTCACGTCGGCGCTGCTCGTCGCGCACGCGATCGCGCCGCAGATCCTGCCCTATTGCGTGTTCGCGCATCGCTCGAAGGAGCAGGGCCACGCGGTCCAGCTCGAGCACCTCGGCGTCGACGCGCTGATGGATCTCGACCTGCGCCTCGGCGAAGGCACCGGCGCCGCGCTCGCATTCCCGCTCGTGCAGGCCGCGGTGAATTTCCTCAACGACATGGCGAGCTTCGATTCGGCCCGCGTCGACGGTCAGCTGGAGCCGGGCCGGTGAGCGTGCGACGCGAATGCCGCCGCGCTCGCGCAAGCCGATGAACGCGCTGCGCTACCAGCTCGAACTCTTCTTCACCGCGCTCGGTTTCTTCACGCGGCTGCCGGTCCCGACGTGGGTGCCGTGGTCGCCGGAGCGGCTCAATCACGCGGCACGCTACTTTCCGCTCGTCGGCTGGCTCGTCGGCGGCCTCGGGGCGGCGAGCTACCTCGCGCTCGCGCAGGTCCTGCCGCCGACGCTCGCGGTGCTGCTGTCGATGGCGGCGACGATCCGCGCGACCGGCGCGTTCCACGAGGACGGCTGGGCGGATGCGTGCGACGGCCTGGGCGGCGGGTGGGACAAGGTCCAGGTGCTGACGATCATGAAGGACTCGCGCATCGGCAGTTACGGGACGGTCGGCCTCGTGCTGATACTGCTCGCGAAGGCCGCGGCGCTCGTCGAACTCGCCGGCGCGGGCGACCTGAAGGTCGCGGCCGCGCTGCTCGTCGCGCACCCGCTGTCGCGGCTCGCGTCGACGAGCCTGATCCACCTGATGGAATACGTCCGCGAGGACGAAAGCTCGAAGTCGAAACCGCTAGCGCGGCGGCTGTCGGCCGCCGAACTCGCGACCGCGACGCTCTTCGGCCTCGCCCCGCTCGCATTGCTCGCGCCGCTCGAAGCGGCGGCTGGGCTCGTCGCGACGTTCGCGGTCACCGCCTGGGCCGCGCGCGTGTTCCTGCGCCGCCTCGGCGGCTACACCGGCGACTGCCTCGGCGCCGCGCAGCAGGGCAGCGAACTCGCCTGTTACCTCGGCATCCTCGTCGCATGGAACTTCACCTGATCCGCCATCCGCGACCGGACGTCGCCGCCGGCGTCTGCTACGGGCAGGCCGACGTCGGCGTCGCCGAATGCGTCGCGACGGTCGCCGCGCGGTTGCGGCCGCTGCTCCCGGCGGGCTACGCGCTGCACGCGAGCCCGCTCGCCCGGGCGCGGCTGCTCGCGGCCGAACTCGGCGCACCGGTCCTCGATGAGCGGCTCCGCGAGATACACTTCGGCGAATGGGAACTGCGGCCGTACGCCGAGATCGGCGCGGCGATCGACGCCTGGGCGAGCGCGCCGCTCGACTTCCGGGCGCCGGGCGGCGAATCCGCGCGGCAGATGGCGGCGCGGGTGCTCGACTGGCTCGGCGAAGTCGTCGATGGCCGCTCCGGCGAGCCGGTCGTCGTCGTCGCCCACGGCGGCCCGCTGCGCGCGATCGCCGGTCACCTGCTCGGTCTGCCCGCCGAGCGCTGGCTCGGGCTCGACTTCGCGTGCGGCCACGCGACCCGGCTCGATGTCGAAGACTGGGGCGTCGCGCTGAAGTGGTTCAATCGCTGAGTTGCGCACCTGCGTCACGGCGGCTTCGGCCAATCCGCGCACCCGAAGAACGGCTGCGGGACGCGCACGCCGTCGCGTGAGAGCAGCGGGTTCGGTTTGCCCCGGGTGACGCCCATCGCGCACCCGGCCCGACCACGACGGACCGCGCCGCGACGCCGGCCGCTCGAAAACAGCGGTTCATGGGATAATCTTCGACTTTTCAGCACGCTGGTCACGCCTTCCGCCTCATGCCGCCCACCCTGCCCGACTTCTCGAACGGCCGCGTCCTCGTCGTCGGCGACGTCATGCTCGACCGCTACTGGCACGGTTCGACGACCCGCATCTCGCCCGAAGCGCCTGTCCCGGTGGTCAAGGTCGAGGCCGACGAGTTCCGCGCCGGCGGGGCCGGCAACGTCGCCCTCAACGTCGCATCGCTCGGCGCGAACGCCGAGCTCGTCGGGCTCGTCGGTCGCGATGAAGCCGCGCGGCTGCTGCACGAACGGCTCGAAGGCGGCGGCGTCGTCTGCCGGCTGCTCGAGGCGCCGCAGCATCCGACGATCACAAAGCTGCGCGTGATCAGTCGCCACCAGCAACTGATCCGGCTCGATTTCGAAGACAACTTCGCGATGCTCGAAAGCGCCGGCGTCGAGGAAGCGTTCCGCAACGCGGTCAGCGGGAGCGGCGCGATCGTGCTCTCCGATTACGGCAAGGGGACGCTCGCCGAAGTCGGCACGCTGATCCGCGTCGCGCGCGAACATCGCGTCGCAGTCGTGGTCGACCCGAAGGGCACGGATTTCGGCCGCTACGCCGGCGCGACGGTGATCACGCCGAACCTCAGCGAGTTCGAGGCGGTCGTCGGGCACTGCGTGGATGAAAGCGCGCTCGTGTCCCGCGGTGAGGCGCTGCGCGAGATGCTCGACCTCGAAGCCCTGCTCGTCACGCGCAGCGAGCGCGGTATGACGCTGCTGCAAAAGGGCGCGGAGCCGCTGAACCTACCGACGCAGGCGCGCGACGTGTTCGATGTCACCGGCGCGGGCGACACCGTCGTTGCCGTGCTGGGCGCGGGGCTCGCCTGCGGCCTGTCCCTGCCGGACGCGACCGCCTTCGCGAACCTCGCCGCCGGCGTCGTCGTCGGCAAGCTCGGGACCGCGACCGTCAACCTGGCCGAACTCGATCTCGCCCTGCATGCGGCGAGCGCAGTCCGCCCGGCCGAACCGCGCGCGTAACGCGGACGTATTCAGGAGGGAAATGATGATCATCGTCACCGGCGGCGCCGGCTTCATCGGCAGCAACATCGTACAGGGCCTGAACGACCGCGGCCACCGCGACATCCTCGTCGTCGACGACCTCACCGACGGACGCAAGTGCCTGAACCTCGCGGACGCCGACATCCGCGACTACATGGACAAGGACGATTTCCTGCGCCGCATCGAGGCGAACGAGGAGTTCGGTCCGGTCGAAGCGATCTTCCACGAGGGAGCGTGCTCCTCGACGACGGAGTGGGACGGCCGCTTCGTGATGTCCGTGAACTACGAGTACACGAAGTCGCTGCTCGCGTGGGCACTCGCCCGCCGGGTGCCCTTCCTGTACGCGTCGTCGGCGTCGGTTTACGGCATGGGCCCGACGTTCCGCGAGTCGCGCGAGTTCGAGCGCCCGCTCAACATGTACGCGTACTCGAAGTTCCTGTTCGACTGCCACCTGCGCACGCTCGCGCCGCGGATCGACAGCCAGGTCGCGGGCCTGCGCTACTTCAACGTGTATGGGCCGCGCGAGCAGCACAAGGGCAGCATGGCGAGCGTCGCGTACCACTTCCACAACCAGCTCAACGAGAGCGGACGGCTGCGTCTCTTCGAGGGGGCGGACGGCTACGGCCCGGGCGAGCAGCAGCGCGACTTCATCCACGTCGACGACGTCGTCGCGGTCAATCTGTGGCTGCTCGACAACCCGGGCGTGCGCGGCATCTTCAACGTCGGCACCGGCCGCGCGCAGACCTTCAACGAGGTCGCGCGTGCCGCGCTGGCGTGGCACAAGGGCGAAGCCGGCGGCGGCGGCATCGACTACATCGCCTTTCCCGAGCACCTCAAGGGCCGCTACCAGAGCTTCACGCAGGCGGACATGAGCGCGCTGCGGCAGGCGGGCTACGACCGTGAGTTCATGCCGGTCGAGGTCGGCGTGCCGCGCTACATGGAATGGCTGGCGCTGCGCGACTGATGGCCCCGAGCCGCAGGATTCTCGTCGTCGGGCCGTCGTGGGTCGGCGACATGGTGATGGCGCAGAGCCTCTTCATGACGCTGAAGGCCGCCGGTCGGTGCGAGATCGACGTGCTCGCACCCGGATGGTCGCTGCCGATCCTCGAGCGCATGCCGCAAGTGCGCCGGGGCATCGCGATGCCGCTCGGACACGGGCAGTTCGACCTGCGTACGCGCTGGCGGCTCGGGCGCGAACTCGCGAAGACGCGCTACGACCAGGCGATCGTGCTGCCGGGGTCGCTGAAATCCGCACTCGTGCCGTTCTTCGCCGGCATTCCGCAACGCACCGGCTTCCGCGGCGAGATGCGCTACCGCCTGCTCAACGACATGCGAACGCTCGACAAGCAGGCGCTCCCGATGACGGTGCAACGCTTCATCGCGCTCGGACTGCCGCCGCGCGCGATGCTTCCGCACCCGCTGCCGCGACCGAGCCTGACGCCGGACCCGGCGAACCAGTCGCGCCTGCGCGAGACCCATCGGCTGAGCGCCGACCGTCCCGCGATCTGCTTCATGCCGGGCGCGGAGTACGGCCCGGCGAAACAATGGCCGCTGCCGCATTTCGCGACGCTCGCGCGCGAACTCGTCGCCCGCGGCCACCAGGTCTGGATTCTCGGCTCCGACAAGGACGCCCCCGCGGGCGACGAGATCGTGCGTACGGGCGGCAACGGCGTCGTCAACCTGTGCGGGCGCACGCGGCTCGCCGACGCGGTCGACCTGCTCGCGATGAGCGAGGCCGCAGTGACAAACGACTCGGGACTGATGCACGTTGCCGCCGCGCTCGACCGGCCGCTCGTCGCGATCTACGGCTCCTCGACGCCGGACCACACGCCGCCGCTCGCCGACCGCGTCGTCGTACGCTACCTTCGCCTCGAATGCTCGCCGTGCTTCGAACGGGTCTGCCCGCTCGGCCACACGAACTGCCTGAAGGAGATCACTCCGCAGAGCGTGCTGCGCGCGCTCGAATCGCTCGGCCTCGCCGCACCGCTGCGTTTCGTCCGCTCCGCCGGAGCCGTCTGAATGCGCGTGCTCGTCGTCAAGACGTCCTCGCTCGGCGATGTCATCCATACGCTGCCGGCCCTCACCGACGCGGTGCAAGCGATCCCCGGAATCCGTTTCGACTGGGTCGTCGAGGACGCCTTCGCCGAGATCCCGGCGTGGCATCCCGCCGTCGATCGCGTGATCCCGGTCGCGGTCCGGCGCTGGCGCAAGGCGCCGCTGCGCGCGCTGATCAGCGGTGAATGGAGCGGCTTCAAGCGGCAGATCGAGAAAGGCCGCTACGACGCGACGATCGACGCGCAGGGACTGTTGAAGAGCGCGGTGCTGACGCGCTACAGCGGCAAGCCAGTGCACGGTCTCGACCACAATTCGGCGCGCGAGCCGCTCGCGAGCCGTTTCTACTCCCATCCGCACGCAGTGCCGGTCGGGCGCCACGCCGTCGACCGCGTGCGCGAGCTCTTCGCGAAAGCGCTCGGCTACACCGTCCCCGACGGGCCGGGGGATTACGGCCTGGACCGCCGGCGGCTCGCCGGCACCGAGGAGCGCGAACCCTACCTGCTGTTCCTGCACGGCACGACGTGGGTGACGAAACACTGGCCCGAGATCTACTGGCGCCGGTTGGTCGAGCGCGCCACCAGCCGCGGCTGGGCCGTGCGCCTGCCGTGGGGCAACGACGTCGAATTCCAGCGCGCTCAGCGGCTTGCGAGCGATCTTCCCGGCGTGACGGTGCTGCCGCGGCTGCGGCTCGAAGGGATCGCGCGCGAGGTCGCCGGCGCGCGCGCGTGCGTCGCGGTCGACACCGGGCTCGGCCATCTCGCGGCGGCGTTCGGCGTGCCGACGCTGTCGCTGTTCGGCGCGACGAACCCCGGCTACACCGGCGCGTGGGGCCCGAACCAGTTCCATCTCGCGTCGAACCTCGCGTGCGCGCCGTGCCTGCAGCGGCAGTGCATGCACGTGCCGACGACCGAGGAGCGGGCGCGCTTCGACCTGGTCGCCGAACACCCGCTGTGTTTCACGCGGCTCGACCCGGAACGCGTCTGGACTTCGCTGCAGTCGATCCTCGCGGGCAACAGCCTGCCCGACGCGGTCGAACTCCCGGTCGGCGGCGCCGACGGCTCGCTTGCCGACACCGCCGGCGCGCAGCCGCCGCTGATCCGCTGCGTCTTCGACCGCAAGGCCGCCGGCTGATGCAGCTCGCGTTCTGTCTGTACAAGTTCTTCCCGTTCGGCGGCCTGCAGCGCGACTTCCTGCGCATCGCGCTCGCCTGCCAGGCGCGCGCCCACGCGATCCGCGTCTACACGCTGCACTGGGAAGGGGAAGTTCCGCCGGGCTTCGACGTGATCCGGGTGCCGGTGCGGGCGCTCACGAATCCGGCGCGGAACGAGAAATTCGCCACCTGGGTGCAGCAGGATCTCGCGCGCCGGCCGGCCGACCGCGTCGTCGGCTTCAACAAGATGCCGGGGCTCGACGTCTACTACGCCGCCGACCCCTGCTTCGAGGACAAGGCGCGCACGCTGCGCAACCCGCTGTACCGCCTGTCGCGCCGCTATCGCCACTTCGCCGCCTACGAGCGCGCAGTGTTCGCGCCGGAAGTGCATACCGAGATCCTGATGATCTCGGCGGCCCAGCAGCCGCTCTTCATGCGGCATTACGGCACCCCGGCGCGCCGCTTCCATCTGCTGCCGCCGGGCATCGCGCCCGACCGGCGCGCGCCGCCGGACGCGGCGGGAATCCGTGCCGCGTTCCGGCGCGAATTCGGGCTCGGCGAACGCGATCTGCTGCTCGTGCAGATCGGCTCCGGCTTCAAGACGAAAGGGCTCGACCGCAGCCTGAAGGCGATCGCGTCGCTGCCGGAGCCGCTGAAGCAGCGCACGCGGCTGATCGCGATCGGCCAGGACGACCCGAAGCCCTTTCTCGTGCAACTGCACGCGCTCGGGCTCGGCCACCGCGTCAGCATCCTGCAGGGCCGCGACGACATCCCGCGCTTCCTGCTCGGGGCCGACCTGCTGATCCATCCCGCGTACAACGAGAACACCGGCACCGTGCTGCTCGAAGCGGTCGTCGCCGGGCTGCCGGTGCTCGCGAGCGCCGCCTGCGGCTACGCGCATTACATCGAGGACGCCGACGCCGGGCGCATCGTGCCGGCGCCGTTCGAACAGGCCGCGCTCGACCGGATGCTCGCGCAGATGCTCGCCGATGACGTCGCGCGCGCGAGGTGGAGCGCGAACGGCCTCGCGTTCGCCGACCGCGCGGAGCTCTACGGCCTGCCCGAGCGGGCCGCGGACGTGATCCTGCAGGGACGCGGATGAACGGGACGCAAGTGCTCGTCGTCGACGAACCGTTTCGCTCGCTGTGGGCCGGTCGCGACCCGTTCGACGCGGTCGAGGCGCTGCACGGCGAAGTCTTCCGCGAACTCGAAGGCCGCCGCACGCTGCGCGTCGAGATCGACGGCCGCGGCTACTTCGTCAAGATCCACCGCGGCATCGGCTGGGGCGAGATCGCGAAGAACCTGGCGTCGGCGCGCCTGCCGGTGCTCGGCGCGCGCAACGAATGGCGCGCAATCGCGCACCTGACGCGGCTCGGCATCGCGACGATGAAAGCGGTCGCGTACGGCGAGCGCGGCGCGAATCCGGCGAAACAGCATTCCTTCATCGTCACCGAAGAGCTCGCGCCGACGGTGAGCCTCGAGGACTTCTGCCGCGACTGGCCACGCCGCCCGCCCGCTTTCGCGCTGAAGCGCGCGCTGATCGCGCGCGTCGCCGAGGTCGCGCGGCGGATGCACGAGAGCGGCATGAATCACCGCGACTTCTACATCTGCCACTTTCTGCTGCACCTCGATCCGGCGCCGACGCCGGCGGCGCTGCGACTGTCGCTGATCGACCTGCATCGCGCGCAGATTCGCGCCCGCACGCCGCGGCGCTGGCGCGACAAGGATCTCGCGTCGCTGTACTTTTCGGCGCTCGACATCGGCCTCACTCAGCGCGACAAACTGCGCTTCCTGCGCGGCTACTTCGGGCGTCCGCTGCGCGAAGTCCTGCGCGACGAAGCCGCCCTGCTCGCGCGTCTCGAGACGCGCGCGGCGCAGCTGCAGGCGCGCTACCTGCGCAAATACGCACCCGCGGAAGCGCGCCGGTGACGACGACCGCCGCGGCGCTGCGCGAGGCGGGTCGCACGCCGTCGCTGCCCTTCACCGTCGCGCTCGCCGACGGCCGGCCGCTGACGATGCGGCGCGTGCTGCGCCTGCTGCCCGGAAAGCGCATCGTCGGCGAGGCCGAATTCGAAGGGCACCCCGTACTCGCCAAACTCTTCATCGCGAATGGCAGTTCCCGCCACATGCGGCGCGAGCACGAAGGACTCGTGGCGCTCGCGGCCGCCGGCCTCCCGACCCCGGCCCTGATCCACGCCGGCCCGCTCGCCGGCGACGGCCACGCGCTGCTGACGGATTACCTCGCGGACGCCGAGAGCCTTGCCGACCGATGGGCGCTGCACGCGCATCTCCCGCCCGGGGATGTCGAGGCGCTCGCCGTGCTCGCGCCCGCGTTCGCGATGCTCGGCCGCCTACACGCGTGCGGCTTGCTGCAGCATGACCTGCATCTCGGCAACTTCCTGCACCACCATGGCCGCCTCCACGTCATCGACGGCGACGCGGTCGATGCGGATCGAGCCGGACGGCCGCTCTGCGCGGCGGAGGCGGCCGCGAACCTCGCGCTGCTGATCGCGCAGTTGCCGACCGGCTGGGACGGGCAGTTGCCCGCCCTCGTCGCGGCCTACCGTTCCGGCTATCCGTCGCTCGATCCCGATCCGTCGCTTCTTGCTGTCGAGATCGCGGGGCTGCGGGCGGCGCGACTGAAGGACTATCTCGGCAAGGCGCTGCGCGACTGCACGCTGTTCCGCGTCGCGAAGAACTTCCGCCGCTTCGCGGCCGTCGTCCGCGCCGAAGCCGACGCGCTCGCGCCGCTCGTCGCCGACCCCGATCGTCGGCTTGCCGAGGGGATCTTGCTGAAGGACGGCGGCACCTGCACGGTTGCGCGCGTCGATCTCGGCGGGCGCGCGCTCGTCGTCAAGCGCTACAACCTGAAGCACGCGCGCCATGCGCTGTCGCGCGCGTGGCGCCCGAGCCGCGCATGGCATTCCTGGCTCGAAGGGCACCGGCTGCGCTTTCTCGGCATCCCGACGCCGGCGCCACTCGCGCTCGTCGAAGCCCGGGTCGGACCGCTGCGCGGCCGCGCGTGGCTGATCACCGAACACTGCCCCGGCCCGAATCTTCTCCAGCACCTCGCGCCGCATGTCGCCGCCGGTCCGCCGCCGGCCGAAGCCGCCGCGCTGCGCGCGCTGTTCGGCGCCCTGCACCGGCAGCGCATCAGCCACGGCGACATGAAGGCGACGAACCTGCTGTGGCAGGACGGCGCAATCGTCGTCATCGACCTCGACGCAGCCGTGCAGCATCACAGCGTGCAGGCGCACGCCCGCGCGTGGCGGCGCGACCGCGCCCGCCTGCTGCGCAACTGGCCCGCCGACAGCGGCCTGCACCGCTGGCTCGACGACAACCTGCCGCCAGTCTAGGCGCGCGCCGGCTGGGGCGCCCCGCCCGCGTCGTCGTGGAACTGCATCGCGTGGAGCCGCGCGTAATGCCCGCCGGCGGCAAGCAACTGGACATGCGACCCGCGTTCGACGAGCCGCCCCTGCTCCATCACCATGATCACATCGGCCTTCTCGATCGTCGACAGCCGGTGCGCGATCACGACCGTCGTGCGCCCGCGCGTCGCGTGGTCGAGGGCGGCCTGGATGTGGCGTTCCGATTCGGTGTCCAGTGCCGAGGTCGCCTCGTCGAGGATCAGGATCGGCGCGTCCTTCAGTAGCGCGCGCGCGATGGCGAGCCGCTGGCGCTGCCCGCCCGACAGCATCACGCCGTTCTCGCCGATCAACGTATCGAAGCCCTGCGGCAACCGGTCGATGAATTCCTTCGCATACGCCGCTTCGGCTGCCGCCTCGATCTGTGCGCGCGGCGCGCCGGCGAGGTCGCCATAGGCGATGTTGTTCGCGACCGTGTCGTTGAAGAGCGTCACCTGCTGCGTCACCAGCGCGATGTGCCGGCGCAGGTTGCGCAGCGTGTAGTCCTCGACGTCGACACCGTCTATCAGGATCTGCCCGCGCTCGTGATGGTAGAAGCGCGGAATCAGGTTCGCGAGCGTCGACTTGCCGCTGCCGGACCGTCCGACGAGCGCGACCATCTGGCCCGGCTCGACGGTGAAGTCGACGCCCTCGAGCACGTCGCGCTCGGCGCCCGGGTAGCGGAAGCTCAGCTCGCGCACCTCGATGCGCCCACGCACGCGCTCGCGCGCGACGACGCCGCGGTCCGTTTCCGGCGGCTCGTCGAGTTGCTCGAAGATGCTCTCGGCCGCGGCAACCCCGCGCTGGATCGTCGAGCTGACCTCAGACAACTGGCGCACCGGTTTCGGCAGCAATCCGGCCGCTGTGATGTACGCAACGAGGTCGCCGGCGGTCGCATCGCCGCGCAGCCACAGCACGAGGAACAGCACGAACGCCATCGCGACGTAGGTCACGAGTTGCAGCGTCGGCGTGAAGATCTCGCCGGTCTTGACCATGCGCAGCTGCTTGCGCGTGTTGTCCGCGCTCGCAGCCCCGAAGCGCCGCGACTCGTACGGCTCGCCGCCGAAGCTGCGCACGACCCGGTACCCCTGGATCGTCTCGGACGCGACGTGTGTGACGTCCCCCATCGCGAGCTGGATCTTCTTCGCCTGCTTGCGGAACTTGCGGCTCGCGCTGCCCACGAGCACGCCGATGACCGGCAGGATCGCAATCATCACCAGCGTGAGCTTCCAGTTCATCCACAGCAGGTAGGCGAACAGGAAAACCGCGGTCAGGCCTTCGCGGATCACGATCTTGATCGCATTGGTCGCCGCGCCGGTGACCATCGTGACGTTGAACGTGATGCGCGAAATCAGGTGGCCCGAGCTGTGCTCGTCGAAGTAGCGGTTCGGCAGTCGCAACAGGCTGTCGAACAGCGCGACCCGCAGGTCATGCACGAGCCCGAGCGACACCTTCTGCAGGAAGTAATTGCCGAGATACGACCCGACCCCCTGCCACGCTGCAATCAGCACGATCAGCACCGGCACCGCCTGCATCAACGGCATGTCGGCGAGCAGCGGCAGCCCGGGGAACGGCGACACCGACGGATCGACCAGGCCGTCGACGAAATACTTGAAAACGCCCGCGAGCATCGGCTGCGACGACGCGAAGACCAGGAAGCCGAGGATGCTGACCGCAAATTGGCCCGCGTAGGGGCGGACGTAGCCGAGCAGACGGAGATAGATTTTGAGGCTGGACACCGGCTTTTGTCCCGCATGCTCTGTCATCAGGGTGCTCACTTACGGAAGGGCGCCTATCTTAGAGCAATGGGCATAAAATCCCATGCCCTTACAACTCGGAGCCCGAGAGTCGAATCCGGCCACTCCGCCGTCCGCCGTCCGCCGTCAATGGAAACTCCCGATCCGCGCCCGAATCGCCACGTTGCGCCTCCTCCCATGACGGACCGAGCATTGCGTCGACCGGCGACCCTGTCCCAGCCTGCGATGGAGCGCATGATCGCGGGCGCGCAAGTCCTGGAGCGGGACGGTTTCGGACCCAAGGTGTATCTGCTCGCCGACGGCGACATCCTCAAGCTGTTTCGGCGAAAGCGCCTGCTGTCTTCCGCGTTGATCCGCCCGCATTCGCGCCGCTTCTGCGACAACGCGATCGCCCTGAAGCGAAAGGACATCCCCACCGTGACACCGCTCCGGGCCTTCCGGCTCGACGACCGGACTTGGACCGCAGTGCTCTATCGGCCGCTGCCCGGTCGCACGCTCAGCGCGCTTCTGCGCGAGTCGGCCGCCGAGTGGCCCGCGCTCGTCCCCCGGCTCGCCCGCTTCATCAACGGGTTGCATGACGAGGGGGTTTATTTTCGCTCGCTCCATCTGGGCAACATCGTGTAGACCCCGGACGGCGCGTTTGGGCTGATCGACATTGCAGACATGCAGATCCGTGGGAAACGGCTCGGCCCGGGGCTCGTGCGGCGCAACCGGCAGCACTTCGAAAAATACGTGCAGAAGGAACGGTTGTCGCTCGACATCCAGGCGCTGTGGGAACACTGCGACCGGCTCAGGCGCATGGATTCCGGCCGCTGACGGCGCGCCCGGCTCTACGCCGACGCGGGCCTTTCCCGGCGGTTGCCGATCAGCGCCGCCGGCAGCAACACGAGCAGCCAGAGCTCGTCGGGGTTGCCGACGAGCTTCGTGCCGTCGAAGTTCAGCATCACGAGGGCCGTGAGCAGATACAGCCCCCACGGATCGCGCCGCACCCATGCGCCGCGCAGCAGGGCCAGCATCAGCGCCAGGAAGATCACGAGCGCGACGAGTCCGCTGTACAGGCCGAGCGCAAGGAAAATGCTGTGGGGATGCGGAATGGGGAGACCGATGCTCAACTGCCGGTCGATCACATGGTCCATGCCACATCCTGTCCACACCCCGCAGGCCATCCAGTCCGCGAACAAAATCGACCAAAGCTCGAGGCGCCCCGAATCCGCACGCTGGAAAAGGCTGACCAGTTTCGGGACCTGGCTTCCCACGAGAAAAGCGATCCCCCCGATGCACGCCGCGACGCCGGCCAGAAGAAACGGGTGGAGACTGCGCCGCCAGACGGCGGCGCAGGCGGTCAGGACCAGCAGCAGCGACAGGCCGACGAGTCCGGATCTGCTCTGCAGCACGTAAGCCATGCAGAAGATGCTCACCGCTAGCGCCGCGGCCAGCTCCAGCCTGCGGTGCTCGCGCAGCCAGACGGGCAGCGCAAGGGCAAAACAGCAGGCCAGCCACATGCTCGTGTAGATCGGCCCGGTCATCCGCGCCGGCAACCAGAGGACGCGCTCACCGACCGCGTAGCGCCCGACGATCCAGTAAGTCACGGCTGATCCGAGCACGTAGATCGTCAGGATCCAGAACAGGCCGCGCGCGAACACCGGCGTCCGGAAGACCGTCGGGTCCGCAAACACCCGGACGAGCAACACGAACAAGGCCACGTACAACACGTGCTTGAAATGCTGCCCGTCCCCCGACCAGATTCCGACGACGGCGAACCAGGCGATCAGCAGGGTCCACAACAGGAGATCCGGGGCCCACCGAAGTCCGCGCCCTCGTCTCCCGACCACCGTCACGAGCGCGGGCAGCGCCAGAAACACGTAATAGACGTTGTTGACCATCTTCGTGGTCGGCAGCAGCAGGAAGCTCGCGATGAACAACAGCAGTGCGAACGTGAAGTAAGCGGTTTCGCGTCCGTCGCGCGAAAAACCGTCGAGAAATCTCACCGCCGGCCCCCGCACGACGAGCCGTCCGCGCAACGCGGCAACGCCCGTCCGATTGCGATGCCCGCCTCCAGGCCGACCACGGTTTGGTCGTGCAGGCCGAAACGGCCGCGACGGGTGACGACAACCCTCAGGTCACTGTCCTTCGAGAATTCCAATGCTCATACCTCCCGGAAACCCTCCCGCGTAATGCTCCACGCATCCCGCTGCGCGAGTTGCGGATCCGGCAGGAGCTGTTCCGCCGCATACGCGGGCCAGGCGCCGGTTTTCCAGGCGATGAAATGAAAATAGGGAAACGCGCGTTCGCCGTCCCGGTCGTTCGTCAGGCGGCCGTTGCGCCAGATCCACCGGGCGGGAAAATCGAGCGAGCCATCGAGCCAGGGCACGCGTCCGTTCGGTGTCGTGAAAGCCTCGACGAATTCGCTGCGGCGCCTCCACGGATTAGCGGAGTCGTAAAGACGCCGCAGCGGCATCGGCCAGTTCTTGTGACGGATGAACAAGCGGCTGAAGGCGCTCTCGTCGAACACGCAATGCTGCGGATCGGCGAGCTTGTCGCGCCACTCGGGAACGCACATGAATGCTTCGCGCATGCGAGTCGTGTTGCGCATCAGGCACAGATGCCCGGATATCCGATTCGCGTGAGTCGACAGCAGCTCGAAGCGGGTCAGATTCACCGCCTCCAGATAAGGGCGCAGTTCGCCGTAGATGACGTCGATGTCACCGAAGGCCCAGTAATCGACGCCGTCCAGCTCGTCCGCGTGGATATATCCGAGTGCCGGTTTCACGTCGCACAGCTTGTAAGGGCTCGCAGGCCGGAAATCGATGTCCAGTCTCGCGGACACCTGCCGACAGTACTCGTCGAAACTGCACTCGCGGAACTCGACATTCGCGGGGGAATCCGCGGGAACGCCGCAATCGGTGAAGAACAACCATTCGATGTCCGGATTGCCTCCGCAACTGCGAAGAAAGAACGACATCCAGAAGGGCCAGCGCCCGAAATACGGAATGACGAAACGGATGCACGGCTGCATGGCGCTCAAATACCCCATCGGTTACGCAAACGCGTCAACCAGTTCGTCGCTGCGCGCGGACGCAGCGGGGGCGCCAGCGCCTCGACAATCTGCGCGCCGATCCGTTCGAACGAATACCGCTCGACCGCCAACGCGCGGCCGCAGGCGGCGATGCGAGCGGCACGCGCGGGGTCGTCCCGCAGGATCGCGAGTTTGCGACGCAGTTCGTCCACGCTCTTGTAGAGCACCAGGTTCTCCAGGTCCACGAAGCCGAGTGCGCGGTTCTCCTCCTCGCCCTGATCGTAGGCAAGCAGCACGCAGCCGCAGGCCATCGCCTCGAAGTTCTTGATCATGTATTCGCCCATGCCGACATCCGCGCTGACGAAGAAGCGGATCCGGTTGAGCGTCTTCAGATAGTCCTCGCCGGAACTCGTCCGGGTGACGACGAGGTTCTCGGATTTGCCGAGCTCATCGAGCAGCTCCTTGCGTCCGCTGTAGGCGTCGCTCTTGGTACTGCCGAGGAATGCCAATTCGATGTCCCGTTCGCTTTCGAGGTCGCGAAGCAGACTCTGGTCGTACCCCTTCGGAACGAACACGGCATCGACCCCTTCGGCCTGTAATCGGCGCGTGACGTCGTAGCCGGAACTGATCACCCGCGCCCAGGGCAGCTTTCGATAGTGCGCCGAAAAGCGTCCCCGATACTTGCAGTCAATGTAGTTCTGGTAGGCGTCATGCTCGAGAATCACGAGGTTCGGCACGCTGCGAATGAAAGACACCTGCCTGATTTCCTGCTTGAAGCGGAGAAAGAACAGGATGCGGTCATAGCGCTCGACGTCGACCTGAGCGCGAAAATAGCCACGCAGATCGGCCTGCTCGTCGCGACTCAGCCAGCGCAGATCGCAGTCGCAATGGTGCTGCACCCCTTCATACAGGCGATCCAGGATGGCCCGCTGCTCGCCTTGAACCAGAAACAGCACTTTCATGATCTCGATCTCATCACGCCGGGCGCAATTCGCGGCAGCCGCGCCGGCGCACCTCGACCCGCTTCCATTGCGCAGCGCTTCTCCCCGGAAGTGCCGCAATCTCGCGCAGGAACTGCTCGGGCCGGTCGAGCGGCAGTTGCCGCAGGACATCGACCGACAGCTCCCACCACGCACTCTCGAGCAAACCGCCGATGACTTCCGGCGCATGGCGGAAGCGGACGACTTTCGCCGGCATTCCGGCGACGACGGCATACGGGGGAACGTCGCGGGTGACGACGGAGCGCGCAGCGATCGCGGCGCCCGTGCCGACGCGCACCCCTTCCATCACAACCGCGTCGCGACCAATCCACACGTCGTGATCGATCGTCGCCGCCTCCCCCTTCGGTTCATAGCTCAGCGCGGTGCTGGTGTATTGGAAGGGGTGCGAGCTGACCCAATCCAGCGGGTGCCCGGCCCTTTCCTGGCCGATCACCACGCCATTGCCGATCGAGCAAAAGCGGCCGATCGAAGATACGTTGATCAGCTCGGAACGACTGCGGATGTATGTCAGCGCGCCAATCTGCAGGCGCTCGAAGCCGGGGAGGACGTGTCCGACCGAAGCCCCCTCCTCGAGCATCAGGACGGCGTTGTCGCCGAAATCGTCGACGCTCACCGCAAGCTTGTAGCCGCGTTCGCGCAGCCAGCGTTTGCAGCGATACGCTCGAAACAGTCCGATCACGCCAGGTATTCCTTGGGAATTTCGAGGGGGCAAGGCGCCTTCAAAGCCGGGCGTTTTCGCCCAGGAGGGGCTTGCACATCGGAAGCTGCCAGAACCGTTGCCGGGCCGCGCGATCCGAGAAGCAGCGCTCGAGCCGCTCGCTCGCGCGGGATGCTTCGGCCTCGACGACGCAGCGCTGCAACTCGCTCGCCAGCCCGCCGACATCGCCGAATGCGAACAGCCGCCCGACCCCGTCGACCACCTCCCTGCCTCCTCCGCAGTCGGAGCAGACGACCGGCACGTCGGCGGCGAACGCCTCCAGCAATACCATGCCGAACGGCTCGCGATCGGACGTCAGCGCAAAAAGATCGAAGGCTTTGAAGTAGCGGCGACCGTCCGGAATCTGGCCGAGAAAGCGCACCCGGGAAGCGATATTCAGCTGGCGCGCCAGGTCTTTCAGATCCGCTTCCAGCGGGCCGCGCCCCATGATCGCCAGCACGCTGCCGTCCGGGAGGCCGGGCAGGGCTTTCGCGAACCCCCGGATCAGCGTCGCCTGATCCTTGTCCGGGTGCAGGCGCCCTGCATTCCCGATCACGAACGCGTCCTGCGGCAAACCGAGCGCCTCGCGCGCCGCCGCACGCGGGAGCAAGTCCCGCTGCACCGCTTCGACGTCGACGCGGTTGTACAGCGTCTCGATCCGGTCCGCCGGCCACGCGGGGAGGCTCGCGCGCAGATCGTCCCGGACCGCATCCGAAACGCCAAGCAGGGACAGTTGGTTGCGGAAAAAATTGGCAAAGATGCGCCGGGACGCGCGCCTGTAATCCCCGAACGCATGATGCACGCCGATCACCGGAAGCGCCGTCGCGACACAGGAGATGTAGATCGGCTTGAAGCGATGTGCGATCACCAGCGAGAAGTCGCGGCCGGCAACGATGGCGCGAATACGGCGCATCGCATCCAGTTTGAGGCCGCGCACATCCTTGCCGTCGTAACCGAGAAAGACCACCTCGTCCGAGGCCGCCTGCGCGGCGACCTCGTCGCTCGGCGGATCGGTCAGGAAGACCGTCGTGACCTTGTATGGCGAATTTCTGAACAGTTCGGCGTACTGCCGCGCGACATCGGCAAACGGGCCGTAATGGCAATGGCAGAACTGGAGTATGCGACGCTCACCCAAGGGCTTCCTCCAAGTCGCCCTTCACCACGAGCACGTCCTCCATGATCAGATACTGCAAGTCCGACCCGTAGAACATGTTCAGCGCGTCGGTCGGTGAGCAGATCATCGATTCGCCGCGGCGGTTCAGCGAGGTGTTCAGCACGACGCCGTTGCCGGTGAGTTTCTCGAGTTCCTTCATCAGGTCGTAGTAGCGCGGGTTGTATTCGCGCTTCAGGACCTGCGCGCGGGACGTGCCGTCCTCGTGCACGACTTCGGGCACGCGCGTCTTCCATTCCTCTGCGACCTCGAACGTGAAGGTCATGAACGGGGCCGGGTGTTCGGTCTGCAGCATTTGCGGGCCGACGGTGTCGAGCATGCTCGGGCAGAACGGCCGCCAGCGCTCGCGGAACTTGATCTGCTCGTTGATGCGGTCGGCGACGCCGGGGGCGCTCGGGCAGCCGAGGATCGAGCGGCCGCCGAGCGCGCGCGGGCCGAATTCCATGCGTCCCTGGAACCACGCAACCGGGTGGCCGGCGGCGAGGATCTTCGCGATGCGGGCGGGCACTTCGGTGTCGCCGTTGTCGATGCGCTCCCACTCGGGCTGCGCCGGGTGCTTCGCGCACGCGGCGACGACGTCCTCGTTCGTGTAGCGCGGGCCGAGATAGACGTGCTCCATCTTCTCGACCACGACGCCGCGCGCATTCGACACGTAGGACGCGGCGCCGAGCGCGGTACCCGAGTCGCCCGACGCCGGCTGCACGAAGAGCTCGCGCACGTCGGGGCGCGCGATGATCTTCTGGTTCAGCTTGACGTTCAGCGCACCGCCGCCGGCGAACGCGAGCCGGCCGGTTTCGCGCAGGATGTCGCCGAGGTAATAGTCGATCATCTGCAGCGCGAGATCCTCGAACAGCTTCTGCATGCTCGCGGCATAGTGGATGTACGGCTCGTCGGCGATGTCGCCGGCGCGCTTCGGACCGAGCCAGTCGACGAGCTTCGGCGAGAAGTAGTAGCCCTTGCCGTCTTCCTTGTAGCGGCGGAAGCCGATCACGTTCGCGTAGTCGGTGTCGACGACCAGCTCGCCGTTGGCGAATTTCGCCAGACGCGAGAAGTCGTACTTTCCCGGGTCGCCGTACGGCGCCATGCCCATGACCTTGTACTCGCCATCGAGCATCTCGAAGCCGAGGTACTCGGTGATCGCGCCGTACAGGCCGCCGAGCGAGTCCGGGTCGTAGAACTCCTTGATCTTGTGGATGCGGCCGTTTTCGCCGTAGCCGAAGAAGGTCGTCGCGTACTCGCCCTTGCCGTCGATGCCGAGGATCGCGGTCTTTTCCCTGAAGCCGGAGCAGTGGTACGCGCTTGAGGCGTGCGCGAGGTGGTGCTCGACCGGCACGATCTGCGTCTTCTTCAGGTCGAAGCCGAGCTGCTGCAGGCACCATTCGATGCGGCGCTTGTAGCGGTGGAAGCGGCGGTTGCCGGTCAGGATCGCGTCGAGGCCGCGGTCCGGCGCATACCAGTAGCGCTTCGCGTAGTGCCAGCGCGCGGGTTCCATGATGCTGATCGGCGCGAACGGGATCGCGACCGCGGTGACGTCCTTCGGCTGGATTCCGGCGAATTCCATGCAGAACTTCGCCGCCTCGTACGGCATGCGGTTCTTCGCGTGCTTGTCGCGGACGAAGCGCTCTTCTTCGGCCGCGGCGACGAGTTCGCCGTCGATGTAGAGCGCCGCCGACGGGTCATGCGTCAGCGCGCCGGAGAGTCCGAGTATGGTCAGAGCCAAGGGAAAGGCCTCGAGATTTCAGCCGCCGCTCCGGAACGGGAGCGGGCGATGTGAAGACGTATGAAAACGCGCAAGTATACCTTGCCCGCGCAAAACGCCGAACGCGTGGTTTCCAGAGCGATTTTCGCGCGGCAGGTGACGGGTGGCGCGACCTTCGTCACCCTTGGGCGCTGGGATTGTCAGGCCCTTGCGTTCCGGCTTCCCGTCCTTGCGTCTTAACCGGTTTCCGCTCAGTGAGCCTCGTCCCAGTTCTCGCCGCTGCCGACTTCGACGAGCAGCGGCACCGCCAGGTCGGCGACGCCGCCCATCAGTGACGGCAGTGTCGCCTTCACCGTTTCGAGTTCGGCGCGCGGCACTTCGAGGACGAGTTCGTCATGCACCTGCAGCACGAGGCGCGACTGCAGCTTCGTGTCGGCGAGCCATTTCCGCGTCGCGATCATCGCTTTCTTGATCAGGTCGGCGGCGGTGCCCTGCATCGGCGCGTTGATCGCGGCGCGCTCCGCGGCCTGCCGCCGCCCCGCCTGGCTCGCGCGGATGTCCGGCAGATACAGGCGTCGGCCGAACACAGTCTCGACGTAGCCGCGCGCCTTCGCATCGGCGCGGGTGCGCTCCATGTACGCCGCGACGCCGGGATAGCGCGCGAAATAGCGGTCGATGTAGGCCGCGGCCGCCGCCCGTTCGAGGCCGAGGTTCTTCGCCAGCCCGTGCGCGCTCATGCCGTAGATCAGCCCGAAGTTGATGACCTTCGCGTAGCGCCGCTGCTCGCTCGTGACCTTGCCCGGCGCGAGTCCGAAGATCTCGGCCGCGGTTGCGCGATGCACGTCCTCGCCTTCGGCGAACGCCTGCGCGAGCCGCGCGTCGCCGGACAGGTGCGCCATGATGCGCAGCTCGATCTGCGAGTAGTCGGCCGACACGATCACGTGGTCGCGCGGCGCGATGAACGCGGCGCGGATACGCCGCCCTTCGGCGGTGCGAATCGGGATGTTCTGCAGATTCGGCTCCGCGCTCGCGAGTCGCCCGGTCACGGCGACCGCCTGCGAAAAACACGTATGCACGCGCCCGGTCTTGGGATTGACCATGCGCGGCAGCTTGTCCGTGTAGGTGCTTTTCAGCTTCGCGAGGCCGCGGTGTTCGAGCAGCAACTTGGGGAGCGGGAAGTCCTCGGCGAGCTGTTGCAGCACCTCCTCGTCGGTCGACGGCTGGCCGGTCGAGGTCTTCTTCACGACCGGCAGCCCGAGTTTGCTGAACAGGATCTCACCGAGTTGCTTCGGCGAGCCCAGGTTGAACGGCTGGCCGGCGAGTCCGTGTGCGTCGCGCTCGAGCGTCATCAGCCGGCGGGCGAGCTCCTCGCTCTGTTGCGCGAGCAGGAACGTGTCGATCAGCACGCCGCTCCGCTCCATGTCGAACAGCACCTGCATCGCCGGCAGCTCGACGTCGCGGTACAGCGCCGCGAGCGCGGGCGCGGCGTCGAGCTGCGGCCACAGATTGCGGTGCAGGCGCAGTGTGATGTCGGCGTCCTCGGCGGCGTATTCGGTCGCGCGATCGATCGCGACCTGGTCGAAGCAGATCTGCCCGACGCCCTTGCCGCACACCGCGACGTACGGAATCGTGTCGAGGCCGAGGTGGCGCTTCGCGAGCGAGTCCATGTCGTGCGGCTTGTCGCTTTCGAGCACGTAGGACTCGAGCAGCGTGTCGTGCTCGATGCCGCCGAGCGTCACGCCGTGGTTCGCGAGCACGTGCGCGTCGTATTTCAGATTCTGGCCGAGCTTGCGGTGGCGGTCGGATTCGAGCCACGGCTTGAGTTTCGCAAGCACCTCGTCGATCGGCAGCTGCGCCGGCGCGTCGGCGTACGTGTGCGCGAGCGGCAGATACGCGGCCTCGCCCTCGACGATCGCGAACGACAGGCCGACGAGCTTCGCCGCCATCTGGTCGAGGCTCGTCGTCTCGGCGTCGAACGCGACGAGCTCGGCGGCTTCGAGCTTCGCGAACCAGCGGTCGAACGCCGCCCAGTCGAGAATGCTTTCATACGCGCTGCGATGCGCGCCGGGTTCGCCGGCCGCGATTTCGACGACGGGTGCCGTGTCGGCCGCCGCCGTCGTGCTTCCGGGCGCCCCATCGATCGCCTGCAACCAGCCCTTGAACTCGAAGCGCTCATACAGCGCGCGCAGCGCGACCTTGTCGTCGTCGCGCGCGGGCAGGTTTTCGAGTTGCACCGGCAGCGCGACGTCGGTCGACACCGTGACGAGCCTGCGGCCGAGCGGCAGGAATTCGAGGTGCTTGCGCAGATTTTCGCCGACCTTGCCGCCGACTTTGGCGGCGTTGGCGACGAGGTTGTCGAGCGTGCCGTACTCGGTCAGCCATTTCACCGCGGTCTTCGGCCCGCACTTGTCGACGCCCGGCACATTGTCGACGGTGTCGCCGACGAGCGCGAGGTAATCGACGATGCGCGCGGGCGGCACGCCGAACTTCGCCGTCACGCCGGCCTCGTCGAGCACTTCGTCGCTCATCGTGTTGACCCAGCGCACACCGGGGCGGACGAGCTGCGTCAGGTCCTTGTCGCCGGTCGAGATCACGACTTCCCAGCCGCGCTCGAGCGCCTGGCGGGTGAGCGTGCCGATGACGTCGTCGGCCTCGACGCCGTCGACACACAGCAGCGGCCAGCCTTCGGCCTTCACCGCTTCGTGCAGCGGCTCGATCTGCGCGCGCAGGTCGTCGGGCATCGACGGCCGGTTCGCCTTGTATTCCGGGTACCAGTCGTCGCGGAAAGTCTTGCCTTTCGCATCGAACACGCAGGCGCGGAATTCCGCCTTGTAGTCGCTTTCGAGCCGACGTAGCATCGACAGCACACCCCGAATCGCCCCGGTCGGCTCCCCCTTCGACGTGCGCAGGTCCGGCAGGGCATGGAACGCGCGGTAGAGATAGCTGGAACCGTCGACGAGCAGCAGGGCGGGCATCAGGGAAATCCTAGGGAGAACGGGGCGAGGCGAAGATCACGAATCGGGGTCGGACCCCGTTTTCCATCGAGAACAATATGACGGCGAAAGAAAAAATCCCCCTCAGTGTCCCGAGCAGCACGACCCCGCGATTCAACGCGCGCGAGTCGTGGCGAATCTTCGGAATTATGGCAGAGTTCGTCGAGGCGACCGAACGGCTCAACGCGGTCCGCCCGGCGGTCTCGATCTTCGGCAGCGCGCGCACGCCGCCCGACCACATGTACTACATGCTCGCCGAGCGGATCAGCCGCCTGCTCTCCGACGCCGGCTTCGCGGTGATCTCCGGCGGCGGCCCCGGCATCATGGAAGCGGCGAACAAGGGCGCGTATTTCGGCAAGAGCCCGTCGATCGGGCTCAACATCCAATTGCCGCTCGAGCAGGCGGCGAACCCGTACCAGGACATCTCGCAGACCTTCCAGCACTTCTTCGCGCGCAAGTTCATGTTCGTGAAGTTTGCGTCGGCCTACGTCGTGCTGCCCGGCGGATTCGGCACGCTCGACGAGCTGATGGAAGCGATGACGCTGATCCAGACCGGCAAGAGCCGCAACATCCCGATCATCCTGGTGCATGAACCGTTCTGGAAGGGACTGCTCGACTGGTTCCGCGACCGCCTCGTCGCCGAACGCATGGTCGGCCCCGCGGACCTCGACCTGATCCAGATCATCGACAAGCCCGAAGACGTCGTCGAGGCGATCTTCAAGCATTACGAGACGCGCGGCTTCCTGCCGCTGCCGGAGGAGCACGAGCTGATGCTGAACCTTTGAGCGGGCTCCGGAACCCGGCGTCGGTGCGCGGCGGTCCAAGCGTCACCGACGTCGGCGGGCGGCGTTTGCCGCTCGCGTCGCCGCCAATGCCGCCGGGTTCGCGGCGGCGCCGACCGCCGCTCCGCGCAAGGCGATTCGACCCGCCTCTGCTAGAATCGCCGGGATCCAAGGAGAGCAACATGCGCCGTGCCCTGACCGTTCTGCTGATGGCCGTCGCCGCCCCGCTGGCGGCCCAGCAACCCCCGAAGCTCGAACCGCTCCCCGAGCCGCCGCCGATCCCGCCGGGCATGACCGACGAGTCGCTCGAGCCCGAAGTCACGATTCTCAAGCGCGGCGAGGACACGGTGCAGGAATACCGCATTCGCGGCCGCCTCTACATGATCAAGGTGACACCGCCGCACGGCGTCCCCTACTACCTCGTCGACCGCGACGGCACGGGCGTGATGGCGCGCCAGGACGTGATGCCGACGCTGGCGGTGCCGATGTGGGTGATCAAGTCCTGGTGATCGCCGCACGCTGACTTCCCGACGATCACATGTCCGTTTTCACCCCGGTTTCCACTGAAGCCCTGTCGGGCTGGCTCGGCCGCTACGCGGTCGGCCGGCTCGTCGTGCTGCAAGGCATTTCGGCCGGCGTCCAGAACAGTAACTTTTTCGTCACGACGACGCTCGGCCGCTACGTGCTGACGCTGTTCGAGGCGATCCCGCGCGCCGAACTGCCGTTCTACCTGCACCTGATGGCCCACCTCGCGCGCCACGGACTCCCGGTGCCGGCGCCGATCGCGGACCGCGACAACGAGTATCTCGGCATCTTGAGCGAGCGTCCCGCCGCGCTGGTCCGCCGCCTTTCCGGCCATTCGGTGATGAACCCGGATGCGCGCCAGTGCGAGCAGGTCGGCGCGATGCTCGCCGGCCTGCATCTCGCAGGCCTCTCGTATGGCCGTCGCCAGGACAACCCCCGGGGCGCGGCGTGGCGCGATGCGACCGCCCGGCGCGTGCGCCCGTACCTGCCCGCCGAAGAACAGGCGCTGCTCGACGCCGAGCTCGCGTTCCAGGCGAGCCTCGACCCCGCGCGGCTGCCGCGGGGCGTCATCCACGCCGATCTCTTCCGCGACAACGTGTTGTGGGACGACGACGGCATCGGCGGCGTCATCGACTTCTACTTCGCGGGCCACGACGCGCTGCTGTTCGACGTCGCGGTCACCGTCAACGACTGGTGCGCGACGGGGTCGGGCGAACTCGACCCCGTCCGCACGATCGCGCTGCTCGACGCCTACAACGCCGAGCGGCCGTTCGAGAACGCGGAGCGCGACTGCTGGCCGGCGATGCTGCGCGCCGCGGCGTTGCGCTTCTGGCTGTCGCGGGCCGAGGATTTCCATCTGCCGAAAGCCGGCGAGCTCGTGCTCGTCAAGCCGCCCGCGGAATATCGCGACATCCTGCGCCAGCGGATCGCGGCCCCGCATGCCCTGCCTCGCTGACCGATGACCGCCCCGCAACCCCACGCTTCCGGCGAGCGCCGCCGGCGCCATCCGCTTCCGCAGCCCGGCCGCGTCAGCCCCGGCGACACATTGCAATGGCTCGCGGCCGGCTGGCGGACCTTCGTCGCGAAACCCGGCATCTGGATCGTCCAGACGCTGATCCTGATCGTAATCCTCACCGCGCTCGGCGTCGTGCCCTTTCTCGGTTGGGCCGTCGCGCCGCTCGCCTTCCCGGTGCTCGTCGCCGGCATGCTGGCCGGCGTCCAGGCGCTCGAACGCGGCGAGCGGCTGCGGATCGACCACCTTTTCGACGGGCTGCGCCGGCATGCCGGCAACCTGCTGATGATCGGCGCCTTCCACCTGTTCGGCGCGCTGCTCGCGGCGCTGATCGCCGCGGCCGTCGGCGGCAGCGCGGCGCTGACCGGGATGCTCGTCGGCGCCTTCGCCGGCATGGGGATGGCGGCCGGCGGCATGATGCTCGCCGTCGTCGTGTTCACGGTGCTCTGGGTGCTGCTGCTGATGGCGTTGTGGTTCGCCCCGGCGCTCGTGATGCTGCAGGATGTCTCGCCGCTCGACGCGATGAAGATCTCGGCGCAGGCCTGCCTGTCGAACCTCGCGACCTTCATCGTGTTCGGCCTGGTGCTGTACGTGCTGACCTGGGTCGCGATGCTCCCTGCCGGGCTCGGCATGCTGGTGCTCGTGCCGGTGCTCGCCGGCGCGCTCTACGCCGCCTGGCAAGACACCTTCATCAAGCGGGCACTCCTGCCGCCGCCTTCCGACTCCGACCGCGAATCCTGAACCGCATGCAAGTACGACAACTCCCGCTCGCCCGCGGCTGGGCGTGGCTCACGGAAGGTCTCGCGATCTGGCGCCGCAACCCGGCGCTGCTCACGTTCGCGTCGCTCGGCTACCTGTTGATGCTGCTCTTGATCAGCGTCGTGCCACTGATCGGCCAGCCGCTCGCGTCGCTGCTGATGCCGGTATTCTCGCTCGGCGTGCTCAACACCTGCCGCGCGATCGACGAAGGCCGCAAGGCCGGCCCCGACATCCTGTTCTCGGGCTTCCAGCAGAACCTGCCGGCGCTCGTGACGATCGGGGCGATCTACCTCGCCGGGAGCCTGCTCGTGCTGTTCCTGACGTCGCTCGCGGACGGCGGCACGCTGCTGCAGATCATGACCGGGCGCGAGCAGGTCGATCCCGAGGCGGCCGCCGTCACGCCCGGCTTCATGCTTTCGCTGCTGATCGCGATCGCGCTGTCGACGCCGGTCATGATGGCGTACTGGTTCGCGCCCTTGCTCGCCGGCTGGTGGAAGATCCGCGCGCCGAAAGCGATGTTCTTCAGTTTCGTCGCGTGCCTGCGCAACTGGCGCCCGTTCCTCGCGTACGCGATCGCACTGACCGTCTTCGTCGCGATCCTGCCCGGCATCATCATCGGCATGCTCGGCCTGATATCGCCGATGCTCGCGACGCTGGTCTCGGTGCCGCTGCCGGTGCTGCTGATCCCGATCGTGTTCGCGAGCTTTTACGCGAACGCCCGCGACGTGTTTGACATCACGTCCGACGTCGATGCCCCGGAGTGAAGCGGGCCCGCTGGGCGTGTTCGGCGGGACTTTCGATCCGATCCACCTCGGTCATCTGCGCCTCGCCGAAGAGGCGCGCGAGCGGCTGGATCTCGAGTACGTCGCGTTCATTCCCGCCGGGCAGCCGCCGCACCGGGACGCGCCCCACTCAACTGCCGCCGACCGGCTCGAGATGGTGCGGCGCGCGACCGCGTCGAATCCGTCGTTCATCGTCGACGACGGCGAAGTGTTCGCGGCCGGCAAGAGCTACACCGTGCTAACGCTCGAACGGCTGCGCGCCTCGATCGGCCCGGAGCGGCCCCTCGTGCTGATCCTCGGCGCCGATGCGTTCCAGGGCTTGCCGACCTGGCACCGATGGCGCGAGATCCTGCAACTGACGCATCTCGCGGTCGGCAACCGTCCGGGGCATGCGCTGCCGGACGGCATCCCGCGGGGGATGGCGTCGGCGGAACTCGATGCGCTGTGCAACAATCACAGGGACAACGATCCGACGTCCGTGCACCAATCCCCTGCCGGCCGGATCGTGCCCTTCGACATGACGCCGCTCGCGATCTCCGCGTCGCAGGTGCGCGCCCTGATCCTCGCGGGACAAAGCGCCCGCTACCTGCTGCCCGAACCGGTTCTCCAGTACATCGGGCAGCATCATCTCTACCAGCCGATCTGATGGACATACGCAAACTACAGAAAATCGTCGTCGACGCGCTCGAGGACATCAAGGCCAAGAATATCGAGGTCATCAACACCACCAAGCTGACATCGCTGTTCGACCGCATCGTCGTCGCGAGCGGCGACTCCAACCGTCAGACGCGCGCGCTGGCGCGCAACGTGCAGGACAAGGTCAAGGAAGCGGGCGGCCAAATCGTCAGCGTCGAGGGCGAGGAGACCGGCGAATGGGTGCTGGTCGATCTCGGCGACATCGTCGTCCATATCATGCAGCCGGCGATCCGGGACTATTACAACCTCGAGGAACTGTGGACGACCACGCCGAAGCGCCTGCGGCTGACCGCGGACGCTGCGCATTCGGCCGAATGATCCGCTGCTGCAGCCGCACCCGCCCGACCGTCGCGGCGCGGCGATGAAGTTGCTGATCGTCGCCGTCGGCACGCGGATGCCGGCATGGGTCGAAGCCGGCTTCGACGAGTTCGCCCGACGCATGCCGCGCGAACTGCCGCTGCATCTCCTCGAAGTGAAGGCCGAACCGCGCACGACCGGGAAGACGGTCGAGGCGATGATGGCCGCCGAAGCCACGCGCCTCGAAGCGGCGCTGCCGGCACGCTGCCGACGCGTCATCCTCGACGAACGCGGGACCGACATCACGACGAAGGCGCTCGCGCAGCGGCTCGAAGCGTGGCAGGGCGAAGGCGAGGATGTCGCGCTGATCGTCGGCGGACCGGATGGCCTGGCCCCGGCGCTGAAAGCGAGCGCCCACGAACGCATCCGGCTGTCGAGCCTGACGCTCCCCCATACCCTCGTCCGGCCGCTGCTCGCCGAGGCACTTTACCGGGCCTGGAGCGTGTTGAAGAACCATCCGTACCACCGCGAGTAGCGATTCCGCCTTTCGGCTCTCGCGTTATTGACCGGCGAATGGATACCATTCCGAGCGGGTTCGCCGAAGCGCGAAGCCTCGGGCTTCATCGCTCGGCAGCGCGAGAACCTCTTCGGGCCCTCACCTCACCGCGGAAAGATCGAACACGAGCGGCTCCGACACGCTCTTGTGCTCGGCCGAACCGCGATTGAACACCGCGATCTGTCCGGTCACCCGGTCGCCGGCCTTCAGCACGACGTCGTCCGCATTACCCGTCGACAGCGCGCGGCTGAATTCGAGGTGCCAGGAGCCCGCCTTCCAGACGCCCTTCGCGGCAACGTCGGCGGCACTGCCGCTCGCCGTCGCCGCGGCGAACGACGGAAGCCGCTCCCCCTTGTTTTCCTTCGGCCGCGGCAGCATCTCGTACGGCGCCGAACCGTCGTCGCGGCGTTTCGCGATATAGACGACCGGCCCGTCTTTCAGCTGGTATTCCGCGGCGGATTCGAGCATCCGCGTCGTCACGTGGTGGCTCATGTCCTCGGCGATGCCGGCCGGATTCGTCCGCGCGGCCGACCACAGCCAGACATCGACCTTGTAATCCCGGGTCGCGAGCATCGAGCGATCGAAGTCGCCCGCGAGATGAAAACGCAGCGCGAACATGTCTTCGTGCTGCGTCTCGCGCTGGTATTTCTCTCCCCGCCACGCCCATTCCTTGTGGATCATGTCGGGCGCACCGTCGGGATAACGGACGGCGACGAAAAGCCGGCCGGCCGCGACGCCCGCTTTCATCTCGACCGTCAGGTTGCCGGTGACATTGCGATCGCCTGCCGGCTCGAGTCCGTACTTCGCACGCTCGTCGCGTTCGAGCGCGGGCTTCACCGGCACCTTGATCCAGCCACCGGCGCCCCACTCGCCGAGGTCGCCATCGACCTTCGGAGCATTCTGGAGTACCGACACCGGCACGGTCTGCGGCGCCTGCGCGGACGCGAAAAACGGCGCGGCAAGCAGCAGGGAGACGGCGAACTTTCGCATCCGTTGGCCTCGTTCCACGGAAAAACCTTACTCGACGGTGACCGTTCCCTTCATGCCCTGCTCCTTGTGGTCCTCGATCGTGCAGATGACTTCGAAGGTCCCCTTGTTCACCGGCACGAAGAACAACTCGACGACCCCGCCGTCCTTGTACGCCTCGACCGCGGTGAAATACGGCGCCTTGATTTCACCGCCGTTCGGCCGCGGCGTCTGCGCCTTGCGCCACGCGACCGACTTGAAGAATGCGGCGGCCGTGTAGTAGTGGTCCTTCTCGCCGACGTTCTTGATCACCAGCTTGTACGGCTGCCCCGCCTTGAGCTTCAGGTCCTGCGGGGCGAAGCTGTGCTCGTCGAGTTCGACGGTCAGCGTCTCCATCTTCTCCCAGTTCGCGGCCTTGACGATGTCGCCGGCATTGATGACGTAATCCGCAGCGAAAGCCGCGACGGGCGCGGCGAGCAGAGCGCCGGACAGGGCCACCGAGAACAACGACTTGCGCATGGAATGTCTCCTGAATCGTGGAATGAGAGCGACACGATGCTCGCCGCCTGACTAAAAAGGATAGACGCGACGCGCTCGGCCTCCACTGCCGGCGCGCATCGAGCGGTGAATTGTAACAATTAACTTCATGACATCGTCGATGATAAACCGGCAGCAACACTGCACGCGGTAAAATGCCCTGCACCGCGTCGGATTGTTGCCGCCCGACGCCGTTTTCCCGCTTTTCCGGCCCGATCCCATGTCAACGATTCCAGCCCGCATCTACCTCGCGTCCCGCAGCCCCCGGCGGCGCGACCTGTTACGCCAGATCGGCGTGAATTTCGACTCGCTGGTGTTTCGTGGCGGCGCACGCGGCGAAGATGCCGACGTCGACGAGACGCCTTTTCCGGACGAGCCGGTCGAGCGCTACGTCGAGCGCCTGGCACTGACGAAAGCCGAGGCGGGCTGCCGGCGGCTGCAGTGGCGCACGCTGCCGCAGCACCCGGTGCTCGCCGCGGATACGACACTGGAACTCGACGGCACGATCATCGGCAAACCGGCCAATACGGCCGACGCCACGGCGATTCTGCAGCGGTTGTCGGGGCGCTCGCATCGCGTGCTGACTGCGGTCGCAATCAGCGACGGCGCGCGGACGCGCAGCCGCACCTGCATCAGCGAAGTCCGCTTCCGCCCGCTCACCGACGCGGAAATCCGCCATTACGTCGCGTCCGGCGAGCCGATGGACAAAGCGGGTGCGTACGGCATCCAGGGCCGTGCGGCGATCTACATCGAGGAGATCCGTGGCAGCTACAGCGGCATCATGGGCCTGCCGCTGTTCGAAACCGCCCAGTTGCTCGAAGCGTTCGGCTATCCTCTCTAGCCGCCCGCCGATCCGCGGGCAAGGCGCGATGGGCAATGCGCAATCGCGAGACGAGGTCGTCTGCGATTGCGCATTCCCCATTACCCATGTCCCCATGATCGAATTTCTCATCAACTTCACGCCGCAGGAAACGCGCGTCGCAATCGTCGAGCAGGGCGTCGTCCAGGAACTGCATGTCGAGCGGACGGCGAGCCGGGGCATCGTCGGCAACATCTATCTCGGCCGCGTCGTCCGCGTGCTTCCCGGCATGCAGTCGGCGTTCATTGACATCGGCCTCGAACGGACCGCCTTCCTGCACGTCGCCGACATCTGGACCGAGCGCCACAACGGCGACGCGGGCCGGCCGATCGAGCGCATTCTCGCCGAAGGACAGAATCTCACGGTCCAGGTGCTGAAGGATCCGATCGGCACGAAGGGCGCGCGGCTGTCGACGCAGATCAGCATCGCCGGACGGCTACTCGTCTACCTGCCGCAGGAAAAACACATCGGGATCTCGCAGCGCATCGAGGACGAATCCGAGCGCGAAGCGCTGCGGGAACGGGTGACGCGGCTGGTGCCCGCGGACGAGCCGGGCGGCTTCATCGTCCGCACGATGGCCGAGTCGGCATCCGACGACGAGCTCGCCGCTGATATCGCCTACCTGCGCAAGCTGTGGGGCGAAATCCGCAGCAGCGCGACCGGACGGTCGCCTCCGAGCGTGCTCTACGAAGACCTCGGCCTCGGGCAGCGGGTGCTCCGCGACCTCGTCGACGGCGACACCGCGCGCATCCTCGTCGACTCGCGCGAAAACCATCAGAAGCTCGTCGCCTTCGCCGCCGAATACAGTCCGAAAGTCCTGCCGCTGCTCGAACACTACAGCGGCGAGCGCCCGCTCTTCGACCTCCACAGCGTCGAGGAAGAGATCCAGAAGGCGCTCGCGCGACGCGTGAACCTGAAGTCCGGCGGTTACCTGATCGTCGACCAGACCGAAGCGATGACGACGATCGACGTCAACACCGGCGGCTTCGTCGGCGCGCGCAACTTCGACGACACGATCTTCAAGACGAACCTCGAGGCCGCGCAGGCGATCGCGCGCCAGCTGCGTCTGCGTAATCTCGGCGGCATCATCATCATCGACTTCATCGACATGGAAAACGCCGAGCACCGCGACATGGTGCTCGACGAGTTCAAGAAGGCGCTCGCGCGCGACCACACGAAGATGACGGTGAACGGCTTCACCGCGCTCGGCCTCGTCGAAATGACGCGCAAGCGCACGCGCGAATCGCTCGCCCACCTGCTGTGCGAAACCTGCCCGACCTGCGACGGCCGCGGCGAAGTGAAGACCGCGCGCACCGTCTGCTACGAGATCCTGCGCGAACTGCTGCGCGAGGCGCGCCAGTTCAACGCACGCGAATTCCGCGTCCTCGCCGCACCGAACGTCATCGATCTGTTCCTCGACGAGGAGTCGCAATCGCTCGCGATGCTGTCCGACTTCATCGACAAGAAGATCTCGCTGCATCCGGAAGCGAGCTACTCGCAGGAACAGTTCGACATCGTGCTGCTTTAGGACCGGCAGATGCGATACCAGGGAAAGATCACCGAGTGGAATGACGACCGGGGTTTCGGCTTCGTCACGACCAACGGCACCGGCGAGCGGTATTTTTTTCATGTTTCCGAGCTGCAGGGATCGACGCGGCGGCCCGCCGTCGGAGAGGTCGCGACCTATGAAGTCGTCGCTCCCGCGGGCAAGAAGCCGAGTGCAGCGAAAGTTCGATATGCGAGCGCCGATCGGGTCTCCCGACCGAAGCGCGGGCGCCCTTGGGGCTGGATGCCCGACGCCGTCATCGCCGGCGCCCACGTCACGGCCCCGACATGGCTCATCGCGTCCGGGAGACTGCCGATGCTGCTCGTCGCCGGCATCGTCGGTATGAGCCTGGTCGCCTTCGTCATGTATAGCGTGGATAAGCGGCGCGCGGAGCGCGATGCGTGGCGGATACCGGAAAGCAATCTGCAATTCGTCGGGCTGGCCGGCGGCTGGCTCGGTGCGCTCGCCGCGCAGCGGCTGTTCCGCCACAAGTCGTCAAAACCGCCGTACGTCCACACGTTCCGGCTGTTCGGCGCGCTCGGACTCATCGCGATGATCGGCGCGGCACGTTACAACCTGGCCGATCTTCTGCATGGCCTCTGAACCCCGACCGGGCGCGCCGGCTTCCGTCGCGGCGACCTACTTCGCCGCGACTCGCCCCGCCTTCCTCAGCGTCACCCTCGCCGGCAGCCTGATCGGGCTCGCCGCCGCCCATGCCGACGGCGTCGCGTTCGAAGGGATGCGCGCCGTCGTCACGATACTGTTCGCACTGCTCGCCCATGCCGGCGCGAACGTCATCAACGACTATCACGACGCGGTCAGCGGCACCGACGCGGCGAACGTCGACCGGATTTTCCCGTTCACCGGCGGCAGCCGCTTCATCCAGAACGGTGTGTTGACGGTTCGCGCGACCGCGATGTTCGGTTACGCGCTGCTCGGACTGGTCGTCCCGGCCGGGCTGTGGCTGGTGACCCAGTCCGGGGCAGAACTGATCGGCATCGGGCTCGCCGGCCTCGGGCTCGCATGGGCCTATTCCGCGCCGCCGCTGAAGCTCGCGAGCCGAGGGATCGGCGAAGCCGCAGTCGCCGCCGGCTGGCTGCTCGTCGTCGTCGGCGCGGACTACGTGCAGCGCGGCGCCTTCGCCTGGACGCCGCTCGCCGCCGGCTTGTCGTTCGCACTACTCGTCGCGAACCTACTGTACATCAACCAGTTTCCGGACCACGCCGCCGACGCCGCGGCCGGCAAGTGCACGCTCGTCGTACGCCTCGGCGCCGACACGGCGAAATGGGGCTATTTCGGCATCGCGCTCGTCGCCTACGGCTGGCTCATGCTGCAGGTCGGCCGCAACAACCTGCCGCAGGCCTGCGCCGCCGCGGCGCTGACACTGGTGCTGTCACTGCACGCCGCCCGGATGCTGCGCGAGCATGCGAGCGAACCGCGCGCGCTCGCGCCGGCGATCAAGCTGACGATCGCCGCGGCGAACCTGCACGGGCTCGTGCTCGCGGCGACGCTCGCGTTCGGCACGCGCTCGTGACGATGCGGCCCGGTTGCGCCCGGCCCCGCTCGACGCGCGATCGGAGTCCGGAATACGCGAACAGCAAACCGTGTATCCCGATAGCCCCTCCGCATCCGTGACCCCGTTTTCATCCCCTGGAAGAACCGCATGATCGGACGAATCACCGGCATCCTGCTCGAAAAGAACCCGCCGCAGATCGTCGTCGACGCGCACGGCGTCGGCTACGAGGTCGATGTGCCGATGAGCAGCTACTACGGCCTGCCCGCGACCGGCCAGGCCGTGTCGCTGTTCACGCATCTCGCGATCCGAGAGGACGGCCATTTCCTGTACGGCTTCGCGACGGCCGACGAGCGCGCGGCGTTCCGTCAGCTGTTGAAAGTCTCGGGAATCGGCGCGCGCACCGCGCTCGCGGTGCTGTCCGGCCTGTCCGTCACCGACCTCGCGCAAGCCGTCGCGCTGCAGGAAGCCGGCCGCCTCGTGAAGATCCCGGGCATCGGCAAGAAGACCGCGGAGCGCCTGTTGCTCGAACTGCGCGACAAGCTCGGCAAGGCGCTGCCGAGCCTCGCGAGCGCTGCCGCGCCCGGCGTCGCCGCGCGACCGTCCGACGATCGCAGCGACATCCTCAATGCACTGCTCGCGCTCGGCTACAACGAGAAGGAAGCCCTGTCGGCGATGAAGGCGGTGCCGGAGGACGCCGGCGTCTCCGACGGCATCCGCCAGGCGCTGCGGCTGCTGTCGAAAGCCTGACGAAACCCGCTGCGACGCTGCGGCACGGTACACTCCCGCGATGATCGAAACCGACAAGCTCCAGGCGTCCCGCCTGATCTCCGCGCAGCCCGCCGACCGGCAGGAGGACGCGGTCGAGCGCGCGCTGCGGCCGAAGCGGCTCGCCGAATACGTTGGCCAGACGAAGATCCGCGAGCAGCTCGAAATCTTCATCCAGGCCGCGCGGCAGCGCGCCGAGGCGCTCGACCACGTGCTGCTGTTCGGTCCGCCCGGGCTCGGCAAGACGACGCTCGCGCACATCGTCGCCGCCGAGATGGGGGTGAACCTCCGGCAGACGAGCGGTCCGGTGCTGGAGCGCGCCGGCGACCTCGCGGCGCTCTTGACGAACCTCGAGCCGCACGACGTGCTGTTCATCGACGAGATCCACCGCCTGTCGCCGGTCGTCGAGGAGATCCTCTATCCCGCACTCGAGGATTTCCAGATCGACATCATGATCGGCGAAGGCCCGGCGGCACGCTCGGTGAAGCTCGACCTGCCGCCCTTCACGCTGGTCGGCGCAACGACGCGTGCGGGAATGCTGACGAATCCGCTGCGCGACCGCTTCGGCATCGTCGCGCGGCTTGAGTTCTATACGCCGGAGGAACTCGCGTTCATCGTCAGCCGCTCGGCGCGGCTGCTCGACGTCGCGATCGACGACGGCGGCGCATTCGAAATCGCCCGTCGCGCCCGCGGCACGCCGCGGATCGCGAATCGGCTGCTGCGCCGGGTACGCGACTACGCGCAGGTCAAGGCCGATGGCGACATCACGGCGAAAGTCGCCGACGCGGCGCTCCTGATGCTCGACGTCGACCACCTCGGCCTCGACCTGATGGACCGTAAACTGCTCAGCGCGATGCTCGAGAAGTTCGCCGGCGGCCCGGTCGGGCTCGACAACCTCGCGGCCGCGATCGGCGAATCCTCCGACACGATCGAGGACGTGCTCGAACCCTACCTGATCCAGCAGGGCTACCTGCAGCGCACGCCGCGCGGACGTGTCGCGACCGCGTCGATCTGGCAGCATTTCGGCCTTGCGCATCCGGCGCGGCGCGGCGACGACGGCGACCTGTTCTCCGCGTCCTGATCGGCGGCGTGCGCACCTTTCTCGCGCTGACGATCGTGCTGTGCACCGTGGGCGGCCTCTATCTGCTGCAGGGACCGGTGTTCTTCTGGCCGGATCGTTTCGATCCGTCGCAGGGCGTAGCGCTCGGCGGGACATCGTCACAGCTGCTCGGCGCGGGCCTGCTCGTCATCGGCGCGGTCGGCGTGATGGCGGCGCGCCAGGCGGCGCGCTCGCCGTCCCGGCCCGCGACGCGGCGATGGCAGCTGCGCTATTTCCTGCTGATCGTCGTCGCGCTCGGCCTCGTCAGCGCCGCGTTCACGACCGGGGAGCGCGGCCCGAACCCGGACTGGCGCCCGCCTTCCGGCACACCGACGCCGCACCGCTGAAAGCCGCGAGTTCGCGGGGCTTTAATGGCCGATCTGCACCGCGAGCCCCTTCAGGTATTCGCCTTCCGGCACCGCGAGCCCGACGGGATGATCGGCGGCGGCGGACAGCCGGTGCAGGATGCGCGCGTCGACGCCGGCGTCGCTCCCCGCCCCCGCGACGATCTTCTGGAAGAGCTCCAGCCCGATGCCGCCCGAGCAGGAGTACGTCATCAGGATTCCGCCCGGGTTCAGCAGGCGGAATCCGAAGAGATTGATGTCCTTGTAAGCGCGCGACGCGCGCTCGGCATGGGCGGCGGATGGCGCGAACTTCGGCGGATCGAGCACGATGAGGTCGAAGCGGCGGCCGTCGTTGCGCAGCGCTCGCAGCGCGTCGAACACATCCGCCTGCAACCATTCCGCGCGCGCGGCATCGAGTTGCGGATTCATCGCCAAGTTGCGGCGTGCACCGTCGAGCGCAGGCCCCGAGGAGTCGATCGACAGCACCGAAGCCGCGCCGCCCGCGAGCGCTTGCAACGAGAAACCGCCGGTATAGCAAAAGCAGTTCAGCACGCTGCGCCCACCTGCGAGGAGGCCGGTCAGGCGTCGATTGTCGCGCTGGTCAAGATAGAAGCCCGTCTTGTGCCCGGCGACGACGTCGACCTCCATGCGCACGCCGTTCTCGACGATCGTCAGGGCTTCTTCCGGCAGGTCGCCAAATACGCAGCCGGTTTTCGGCCCGAGCCCTTCCATGCCGCGCACGTCCGAATCCGAGCGCTCGTACACTGCACGGCAGCCGGTCGCCTGCACGAGGCCGGCGACGATCGCATCGCGCCATTTCTCCGCGCCCGCGCTCGTCAGTTGCACGACGACGACGTCGTCGAAGCGGTCGGCGATGACGCCCGGCAGCCCGTCGGATTCGCCGTGGATCAGGCGCAATCCGCTCTCGGCCGCGAGCAGCGGATGCGTCGCGCGACGGGCGACCGATTCGGCGACGCGGCGCTTGAAGAACGCGTGATCGATGACGGCGTCGGGCGCAAAGGACCACATCCGCGCGCGGATCTGCGATTCGGGCGACCACGCGGCGCGGCCGAGCGGGCGCCCATCGTCGGTGACGACGTCCACGGTATCCCCGGGCCGCGCCCGCCCTTCGAGGCGGGCGACCGATCCGGCGAAAACCCACGGGTGACGGCGCAGGAGCGAGCGCTCCTTGCCGGGATTCAGGACGAGCTGGGACATTGGATCGTGAACCGTGGCGGGAAGGACAGGCGCGAGAGTTTAAAGCGCGGCGGCCGGGGTCACCAGCCGTGTAAATTCCCTCGGCGCGCATCGGGCCGGCCAGCCGCAGCCGTCCCCGCGCATCTCGTCACTCGGTGGAGGGCGGGAGTTTGCGCACGCACCCGACCGGGGCCCGTCCGGCCAGCCCGCTCAGTCGTTGAGGACGCGACGGACGCGATCGGCGGTTTCGAGAAATTCCGGCAGGTCGCGCGAATTCATCAGGGTGCCGAAATGGGCGAAGGCGCGCTCGGTCAGATAGAGGTGACCGTTGTCCTCTTTGTGAATCCAGCCGAGTTCGACGAGCCGGCCGATCTTGCGCCGGACCGTCTCGCGCGGCAGGCCGGTCGCAGCGGAAATCGAATACGCATTGCACGGCCGCATCGGCGGGACATGTCCCAGTCCTTCGAGCGCTTCCGCCCCGCCCGCGGGAGCATCGTGATTCGGCAATCCCGGGTTGCGATGCTCGAACGCGCCGATGTTGTGAAGCGCGATTTCGCCGAGCAGGATCGGCAGCAGGATGTCGCGCTCGAACTCCTCGAAAACCCGTCGCAAATTCCGGATTTGATACCGTGCGAGCAGCATGGCCGCGGTTCGCAGTGTCGAATTGCGCGCGGGGGCGGATCCGTTCTTCTCGGCCGGGACGGCAGCGGCCCCTGCTTCTTTGGGTTCAGGAATGGTTGGCATAACTGCCTTTCACCCACGATCCGTCACACCGGATCTAAGGCAGACTCTCTAAAGTATTTGTTGCGTCGAGCATAGCCGAAGCGCCGTACGGGCTCGGGATCTACGATGCCCGAACTGGGCATTGCGTCACGGAGGGACGCGTTTTCGTGCCGCCGCGCGTTTCGGATGCCTCGCCATACGGCAGGGCCGGCCGCGATTCAGCCCTTTTTCGCGCGCGGGTGCGCCGCGTCGTACACCTTTGCGAGGTGCTGGAAATCGAGATGAGTGTAGATCTGGGTGCTGCGGATGCTGGCGTGACCGAGGAGTTCCTGGACCGCGCGCAAGTCGCCGCTCGACTGCAGCAGATGGCTGGCGAAGCTGTGTCGCAACATGTGCGGGTGGACGTGCACGCCGAAACCGTGGACTTTCGCCCAGCGCGCAAGCCGCGAGCGGATCGCGCTCGGGCTCATCCGCCCGCCGCTACGCGTGATGAAGAGCGCGCGACCGTCGCCGCTGCCCGGTATGGGGGCGCCGCGTTGCGCAAGCCACGCATGCAGCGCCTGCACCGCGTGGGTGCCGACCGGAACGGCGCGCGTCTTGCCGCGCTTGCCGCGGACCGTGACGAGGCCCTCGACGAGGTCGAGCCCTTCGCCGACATCGAGCCCGGCGAGTTCCGCCAGCCGCAGGCCCGACGAATAGAAGAGTTCGAACATCGCGCGGTCGCGGACTTCGAGCCGGTCGTCCGGCTCGGCGTCGAGCAGCGCCTTGGCCTGGTCCGGCGACAGCACCTTCGGCAGATGTTGCGGCGACTTCGGCGCACGCACGCCTTCGGCGGGATTCACGCGGATCAGCCCGCGCTGCCGGATCAGCCAGCGGAAGAGACCGCGCCACGCCGACAGCGCGCGCGCGATGGAACGGCCTTCGAGCCCCTGGGCGTGCAGCCGGGCGACGAAGCGGCGGATGTCATGGACACCGAGTTCGGCCGGAACGCGTCCGTCGGCGAGCCGATGCAGCCGCACGAGGTCGCGCCGGTAATGTTCGAGCGTCAGCGGCGCCGCGCGGCGCTGGGTTCCGAGATAGTCGAGGTAGGCGTCGAGCCATTCCGGCGCCTCGCCCGCGTCGGACGCCCTCACGGTCAGCCGAGTTGCCGGCGCAGCGCGGATGCGACGAGATCGCCGATGCGCGACAGATAGAGCGTGCCCATCTCAGGGTAGAAACGCTCGGACTCCTCGCTGCCGAGCGCAAGCAGGCCGAACACCTGAGCTTCGCGGCGCAGCGGCACGAGCGCGACCGAGCGCACGTGCGGCGCGAAGTCACCGAACCAGGCGACGATTTCGAGGTTCGCCGGCACGCCGCAGTACGGATGGCGCAGGTCGCCGGCAAAGAACCGGACTTCCTCGCTCACCGCCGCGAAGTCCTCGCCGTCGCGCGTCAGCACGCTGTTCCAGACGCGCAACGCGACGTTCGGCACCGCGAAGTCGTCGCGCATGTTCTCGAACAGCGCGAAACGCAGGCCCTCGTAGTCTTCGGCTTCGAGGAGGCCGAGCGTGAGACGATGGACTTTCTCGCCGATCTCGTCGTTTTCCTCGCCGAACCGGATCAGCTCGGCGAGCTTGCCTTCGAGCAGGCGGATCTTGTCCCGCAGGGCGTGCAGTTGCCGCTCCGCGAGCGAGATCGCCTGCCCGCCGTGCGGATGCGGCACCGTGAGTTGCGTGAACAGGTCGCCGTGATCGACCAGGAAATCGGGGTGATCCTTCAGATAGCGCGCTACGTCAGTGGCATTCATCGCAAACAGCTCCATCGGGCCGGAAGCACCCGTCGTGTTCGGTTGCCGGCCGGTGACGGGCACGCGCCCGCGCCCGGCCGGAGTCGGATCAGAGTTCGATCTCGCCGTCGAAAACGGTCACCGCGGGACCGGTCATCAGGACGGGCTGTCCGCGGCCCGCCCACGTGATTTCGAGTTCGCCGCCGCGCGTCTCGACCCGCACCGGCGAGGTCAGCAATTCGCGCAGGATTCCGGCGACGACGGCGGCGCACGCGCCCGTCCCGCACGCGAGCGTCTCGCCGGCACCGCGCTCGAACACCCGCAAGCGGATGCGGTGCGCGTCGACGATCTGCATGAACCCCGCATTGACGCGCGCCGGAAAGCGCGGATGGTGCTCGATCAGCGGCCCCTGCGTTTCGACCGGCGCGGCCTCGACGTCGGCAACGACTTGCACCGCGTGCGGGTTGCCCATCGACACCGAGGTGATCGCGAGCGCTGCGCCCGCGACGTCGAGCGGCTGCACGACCGCGTCCGAGTCCGACACGAAGGGCACGCGCGCCGGCTCCAGCACCGGCACCGCCATGTCGACCGTGACCATCCCGTCGTCTTCGAGGCGCGGCGTGATGACGCCCGAGCGCGTCTCGACGCGGATTTCGCGCTTCGCGGTCAGCCCCTGCTCGTGCACGAAGCGCACGAAGCACCGGGCGCCGTTGCCGCATTGCTCGACCTCGCCACCGTCCGCGTTGAAGATGCGGTAGCGGAAATCGACGTCCGGGCGGGACGGCCGCTCGACGACCAGCAACTGGTCGCAGCCGACCCCGAAGTTGCGGTCCGCGAGGAAGCGGACCTGCTCGGGCGTGAGTTCGACCGGCTGACGGACCGCGTCGATGACGACGAAATCGTTGCCGAGTCCGTGCATCTTGGTGAAGCGCAGGCGCATGGGAAATGACCGGGAGCGGAGGCGAGTGAGCGGATTCTCGCGCAGCGTCCCCGGCGCGTCCAGCAGCGATTGCCGCAATGCGTCAATACGGCCGCGGCTCGCCGGGCGGGCGCGTCTTGAAGCGGCGATGGACCCAGTAATACTGCTCCGGCATCGTGCGCACGACCGACTCGATCCAGCGGTTCATCCGCGCGGTATCCGCGTCGGCATCGCGCGTCGGAAAATCGGGCCACGGCTCGCCGAACTCGGCGACGTAGCCCCGGCCGCCCGGCAGCATCCGCGTCACGCACGGCACGATCGCGGCGCCGGCGAGCCGGCCGAGCCGCGACAGGCCGGTGATCGTCGCCGCCGGCACGCCGAAGAACGGCACGAAGATCGCGTCCTTGCGGCCGTAGTCCATGTCCGGCAGGTAATAGAAAGGCCGGCCGGCCTTCATCGCCTTGACCGTCCCGCGCACCCCGTCCTGGCGCGACAGCAGCAATTGATCGCCGAAGCGGCTGCGCCCGCGGAACAGCCAGCGGTCGAAGACGCGGTTCTTTTGCCGCGCGTAGATGCTCACGCTGTCGAATTCCATCGCGACGCGCGAGCCGCCCATGTCGAGCCCGAGGAAATGCGGCGCGAGCAGGATCACCGGCCGCCCCGCGTCGAGCAGCGCCTGCAGTCGCTCAGCCCCTTCGACACGGATCAGGCGCTTGAGCCGCGCCTCGCTCGCCCACCACAGCAGCCCGCGTTCCAGGAGGCTGCGACCGAGGGCGCGAAAGTGCGCGCGCGCGAGGCGCCGCCGCGCCGGCAGATCGAGTTCGGGAAAGCACAGTCCGAGATTCACCATGACGATGCGGCGGCGGTTCGACGCGAACCGGTAGAACGATTCGCCGACGATCTGCCCGAGAACGGCCAGCACCGGCAGCGGCAGCCAGTGCAGCAGCCAGAACAGCACGACCCCGAGGTGGCTCGAGAGGCGGCTCAGCATGTCGCGTCTCCGGGCGGAGGGGGAACCCCGGCAGGCCGCTTGTAGCGGTTGTATCCCCACAGGTATTGCGACGGACATGCGAGGATCAGCCGCTCGATCTCGCGATTGATCAGCGCGCAGCGCTCGTCGAGCGAACCTTCGATCGGCTCGACCGGCTCGGACAGCCGCAGCACGTAGCCCGCGCCGCGCGGCAGCCGCTCCGTCCAGATCATGATCACCTTCACCCCTTTCACTTCCGAGAGTCGCGCCGCGAGCGTCATCGTCCAGGCAGGGCGCCCGAAAAACGGCGTCCACACGCCTTCACCCTGCCCCGGTGCCTGGTCGGGCAGCATGCCGACCATCTCGCCACTGCGTAGCGCCTTCACGAGCCGGCGCACGCCCGACACGTCCGCCGGCGCGACGCGGATCTCGCCGCGCGCGCGCCCCGCTTCCATCAGCGGCTGCAGCGCCTTCTTGCGCGGCGGACGATAAAGCACCGTGATCGGCCCATGCGTCGAGCAATACTGCGCGCACATTTCGAAGCAGCCGAGATGGGGCGTCAGCAGCAGGATGCTCCGCCCCTCGGCGCGCGCGCGCGCGATCAGCTCTTCGCCCTCGACGCGCACGATCCGCGATAGCACTTCGGGCTGCGGGCGCAGCCAGACGAACGGCAGCTCCAGTGCCTGCCTGCCCGCTTCGACGATCGCGGCCTCGCGCAGCGCCGGGTCGTCGCGCCCGACCGCCAAGGCGAGGTTGTCACGGAGGCGACGGGCGTACGACGGCGAAAATCGCCACGCGAGCCGTCCGGCTGCGGTGCCCAGCGCGTGCGCCCACGAAAGCGGCAACCAGGAGAGAAAACGGAAAAGGAGATTTACGATCACGGTCCACGCTGACGGCGGCGGACCGGGTCCGCGCAATTTGACCGTCAGGCCACAAAGCTTATAATTATCGCCCAGCCGCCGAGTTAATACGACAACTTGCAGGGCGGCGCCGCGAACGCACCTAACCGGTCGTGGCAAACAAGTACTGCTAAAGCGTCGCCTGCTCGACGAAATCCCCGGAGCCGGCCACGCCGGACAGCTTTGGGGATTTTCCGTTTTCAGGGGCAGTGCATGAGCCAGGAGTTCCTCTTCACTTCGGAATCCGTTTCCGAAGGCCATCCGGACAAGGTCGCCGACCAGGTCTCCGACGGCATCCTCGACGCAATCCTCACCGACGACCCGCACGCCCGCGTCGCGTGCGAGACGCTCGTCTCGACCGGCCTCGTCGTGATCTCCGGGGAAATCACGACCAGCGCCCACCCGAACTACAAGGAAATCGCGCAGGACGTCATCCGCCGCATCGGCTACGACAACTCCGAGATCGGCTTCGACTACAAGTCGTGCGCGATCCTGACCGCGATCAACCGCCAGTCCTCCGACATCGCGCAGGGCGTCAACGAAGGCGAAGGCATCGACCTCGATCAGGGCGCCGGCGACCAGGGGCTGATGTTCGGTTACGCGTGCAACGAGACGCCGTCGCTGATGCCGCTGCCGGTCTACTACGCGCACCGCATCATGCAGCGCCAGGCCGAGTTGCGGAAGGACGGCCGGCTCAACTGGCTGCGCCCCGACGCAAAGAGCCAGCTCACGGTGAAGTACGCCGATGGCAAGCCGGTCGCGATCGACACCGTCGTCGTGTCGACGCAGCACAGCCCGGACGTGTCGCACGCGCAGATCACGGAGCTGGTCGTCGAGGAGATCATCAAGCCGGTGCTGCCGAAAGAGCTGATCCAGGGCGAAGTGCGCTACCTGATCAACCCGACCGGCCGCTTCGTCATTGGCGGTCCGCACGGCGACTGCGGCCTGACCGGCCGCAAGATCATCGTCGACACCTACGGCGGCGCGGCACACCATGGCGGCGGCGCGTTCTCGGGCAAGGATCCGTCGAAGGTCGACCGCTCGGCCGCGTATGCCGGGCGCTGGGTCGCGAAGAACATCGTCGCGGCCGGTCTCGCCGAGCGCTGCGAAGTGCAGGTCGCGTACGCGATCGGCGTCGCGCGCCCGGTGTCGATGATGGTCGATACGTTCGGGACCGGCCGGATCAGCGACGAGCGCATCGTCGAACTCGTGCAGGCCCATTTCGACCTGCGGCCGAAGGCGATCATCCAGGACCTGAACCTGCTGCGCCCGATCTACAGCAAGACCGCCGCCTACGGCCACTTCGGCCGCGACGAGCCGGAATTCACGTGGGAATCGACCGACAAGGCTGCCGCGCTGCGGGCCGACGCGGGGCTGTAAGGATCTCGCCCGATGCCGGTGGCAGCGCCGCCGGCATCGAAACTCCCACCCGTGCATGCCGGCCGCCTCGGCGCGCATTGCCCGCTGGCGTGACGTAACACGCAGGCGATTCGAACGCCCTCTCCTATCCTCCTTTTCTCGAGCACTCGTCCGCAACCCGCTTCGGCCGCGGCGCGAGCGCCATAGGTTCGACCGCTGCCGGCGGTCACGGAATACGCGATCGCCGGCGCCTCGGCCGGTCGTATCGCCGTCGCGCGCCGGTGCGCGGCATCTCGGAGGGGACCGTTGACTAGAAATTCCCGGAGCACCGCGCCGCGCCCCGGCATCGCGAGCATGCCGCCGGAGGCGGCCTGCCGCGTGCTGATGGCATTGACGGGCATCGTCGTCCTGCAGCTCGATCCGCCGGACTTCACGATCGCGCCGCAGGCGACGCTGCCGCTGCTGCTCGCGTACCTCGCGTTCGCGATCCGGGCGCTCGTGCGCGAACAGCGCGGGGCGCCCCGCCATCCGGGCACCGCGTGGCTCGACCTCGGCTGGTGCCTCGCGCTGACCGCAGTCACCGGCGGGACGAGCAGCCTGCTGTTCTTCTTCCTGCTGCTGCCGATCGTGTCCCGGTCGTTCCGTGACGGGTTCGACGCGGGCTGGACGATGACCTGGGTGACGACCGCCGGCTTTCTTGTCGTCGGCCTGCCCACGTCGCCCGGCGGCATCCTCTTCGAATTCAACCGCGCGATGATCCGGCCGATCACGCTGCTGATCCTCGGCTACATCCTCGCGCGCGAAGGCGGCGCGCAGAAGCGCGCCCAGCGCAAGCTCGGGCTCCTCGCGCAGATCAACACGATCGCGAATCCGCGCTTCGGCGTCGACCGGACGCTCCTGAACGCGGCCGAACGCGTCCGCGACAGCTACGGCGCCGTCGAATGCCTGATCGTTCTCGCGCGCGACGCCGACGGCGACTGCGTCGTCGCGCGCAGCAATGCGAAACGATCCGCGATCGAAAAGCTTCCCGCCCCAGCCGCGGCTCCCCTGCTCGCGCTACCGCCCGACGCGCTCGTGCTGCATTCACCGACGGCCTTCGTGTGCGTCGGCTGCGCACCCGACGCGCTCGGCGAGCGATGCCGCGGGCTCGGCGACACGCTCGACGCCGCCGCGTTCGCAACCGTTCCGATCGGCTGCGATAGGGCGACGCGCGGTCGCATCTACGTTCTCGACGCGCGGCTACCGCAGTTCGACGAAGCCGAACTGGCGTTCCTCGCAGACGCCGCGCTGCACCTGCTGCACATCGTCGAAAAGGTCGATCTGCTCGATCGCCTCGCATCGCTCGCCGCGGAACGCGAACGCCGGCGCATCGCGCACGACTTGCATGATCTCGCGATCCAGCCCTACCTCGGCCTGCAGCTCGGGCTCGAAGCCGCGCTGCGCCGGCCGGGCAATTCCACGCAAACGACCGACGATCTGCGCGGCCTGCTGCAACTCGCCCACCAGGGCGCCGGCGAGCTGCGCCGGATGCTCGCGGGGCAACGCGCCACCGCAGCCGACGGGGATCTCATCCCCGAGTCGCTCGGCCGTCTCGCACAACAATATCGCGAGCACTTCGACATCGAGTTCCGCTTCGACGCCGAGCCCGGCGTACCCGTCAGCGACCGGCTCGCCGCCGATCTGCTCGCGATGATCGGCGAGGGCCTCAGCAACATCCGCCGGCACACGACGTCTCGCCGGGCGAGGCTGCGCCTCTTTCGCGACGGCGAGGACATCCGGCTGACCCTCGCGAACGAGCGCCGCGCGGGCAGCGAGACCGCGTTCATCCCGAAATCGATCCGCGACCGCGCGCAGGGCCTCGGGGGCGACGCGCGGGTCGAGCACGCCGACACCGGCGACACCATCGTGCACGTGCGTATTCCGCTATGAACGACATGACCATCGACGTTGCGATCATCGACGATCATCCGAGCATCACGTGGGGATTCGAACGCCTGATCGAAACGGAAATGCCGCGGATGCGGCCGGTCGGGAGCGCGCACGACCTCGCCGCGGGACGCGAGCTGCTGCAGCGGACCCTTCCCGACGTCGCGCTCCTCGACCTCGACCTCGACGGCGAGCGCGGCGCCGAGCTCATCACGGAATTCGCCGACACGCCGATCCGGTTTCTCGTGCTGACGGGACTGCGCGACGAGGGGATGCGCCGGCAGGCGATGCACGCGGGTGCCCGCGGCGTGCTCGGAAAGCACGAGCGGCCCGAGACGATCGTGCGCGCGATCGACCGCGTCCATGCAGGCGAGCTATGGCTCGATCGCACGAGCACCGGCAATCTCGTCGACGTGCTGCGCCGCCAGGCCCACCCGACGCCCGACCCGTTCGCATCGTTGACCCCGCGGGAGCGCCAGATCGTCGCCGTCGTCCTCGAATACAACGGCGTGCCGAACAAGAAGATCGCCGACGTCCTCGGCATCGGCGAAAACACGCTGCGCAACGCCCTCTCGACGATCTACTCGAAGACCGGCGCCGCGAACCGCCTGCAGCTCTTCGCCCTCGCCCTGCGCCACCCGCCGAAACCCTGAGTGCCCGTGCGCTTTGTCACGCCGGGCGCACAAGACATTATAAGTGTCACGCATCCGGAGTGACGGGGCTAACTGCCGGGAAAACCGGCTGCCGCTTAGCATTATTCCAGCGCGATCGGGCAGCACGCCGGCGCGAAAGGCGAAGCCGCCGATGAAGCGGTTTCATGGAACGAGCGGCTAGACGGCGCCCGATCGATCTACTCGAAGGCAGGGACCGTCCACCGGAAGCGACCAGGGGGGAAATGGAAATGGCTGAATATTTCGGCGGCACCGGCGAACAAACCTTGACCGGCAGCGACGGCAACGACCTGATGAACGGCGGCAATGGCAACGACGTGCTGTATGGCGGCGCGGGCGATGACGTGCTCGGCGTCGTCGCGACGGTCGCGGAGAACGGCAACGACGCCCTCTACGGCGAAGCCGGCAACGACAGCCTCGACGGCGGCAATGGCAACGACACGCTCGTCGGCGGCCCCGGGGACGACACCTTGACCGGTGGCTCGGGCGACGACACGTTCGCCTTCAACTTCACCGTCACGAGCGGCTCGCAACTGACGACCGTCTACTTCCGCGACGGCGACGCGCCGAGCCTGAACGCGGACTATAAGGCCTGGTACAACTACGACACGCAGCTCGACGCGTGGCGCGCCGAGCTGGACAACCTGTATGGTGGCGACCTCGACGCCGGCGAGACCTACGACGTGGATATCACGGTCAATGGCGGCACGGTCAAGAAGCCGATCTACTCGACCGCGAACTTCACGGGCGACAACAGCTACGCCTACTACGAGACGACGACGAAGGCCACGATCGAAGGCGAAGGCACCGACGTCGTGCTCGACTGGGCCGCCAAGGGCGCCGACAAGCTGGTGCTCAACGGTCTTAGCGACAACGCAACGGACGCCGCCTACTGGGGCAATTTCCTGACCTCGGACACCCTCACCGACGGCAAGACGGTCATCAGCTTCGACGGCGGCTCGATCACGCTGGTCGGCACCGACGCGTCGCTCGCCGACCTCGTCGCCGGCGGCTACGTCCAGTTCGGTTGATCGGCCGCGCACCTATTCACGGCCCGATCGATTTTCGGGCGGGGGCCCGGACAGAGCGATCAGCCCGGGCTCTTTTTTCGCGTACGATCATGCGCTTACAGACGCAATCCGGGCGGCATCATGAGCGGAACTTCCAGCGCGGGTAGCGGGGAACTGAGCGGGACGATTCGCGCCTTCAGGAACGCCTTCCTCGCCGTCGGCAGCTTCAGCTTCGTCACGAACCTGCTGATGCTGATGCCGGCGGTCTACATGCTGCAGATCTACGACCGCGTGCTCGCGAGCCGCAACGAAGCCACGCTGTTGATGCTGACCCTGATCATGCTCGGCCTCTATACGCTCGAAGCGGCGCTCGAACTCGTGCGGGCGCGGATCCTGATCCGGGCGAGCTCGGCGCTCGACCTGCGGCTCGGCAGCCGGGTGTTCGACGCGTCGTTCCGGCGCTATCTCGCGTCGCGCAGCGGCAACCCGTCGCAGGCGCTCGCGGACCTGACGAACGTTCGCCAGTTCCTCACCGGCAAAGGTCTGTTCGCGTTCTTCGATGCGCCGTGGGCGCCGATCTACCTCTTCGTGATCTTCCTGCTCAGCCCGTGGCTCGGCGTGTTCGCGGCGGTGTCGATGCTGCTGCTCGTCGCGCTCGCGTACCTCAACGAGCGCGTCACCGCGGGCCGGCTGAGCGAAGCGGGCAAGCTCGCGCAGGCGGCCGGCAACTATGCGAGCAACAGCCTGCGCAATGTCGAAGTGATCGAGGCGATGGGCATGCTGCCGAATCTTCGCCGGCGCTGGTTCACCCGGCAGGTGCGCGTGCTGAATCTTCAGGCCGACGCGAGCGAACGCGCCGCGCTCGTCACTGCCGCAAGCAAGTTCATCCGCCTGACGACGCAGTCGGGCATCCTCGGCGTCGGCGCGCTGCTGGTGCTCGAAAACCAGCTGAGCGCCGGCGGCATGATCGCGGGCTCGATACTGCTCGGCCGCGCGCTTGCGCCGGTCGATCTGGCCATCGGGACGTGGCGCGGCACCGTCTCGGCGCGGGGCGCATACGCACGCCTGAGCGAGTTGCTCGACGCGAATCCGTCGCCGGTCGAGCGCACCGCGCTGCCGCGGCCGAAAGGTTTCGTGCAGGCGGAAAACCTTGTGCTCGCCTCGCCGGGCAGCCGAGTGCCGATCCTCAAGGGCGTCACGTTCGGCGCCTCGCCCGGCATGCTTATCGCAGTCGTAGGCGCGAGCGCGTCGGGCAAGTCGAGCCTCGCGCGCGGCCTCGTCGGCGTCTGGCCCCCGCTCGGCGGCACGGTCCGGCTCGACGGCGCCGACGTGACGAAGTGGGACAAGGAAGAGCTCGGCCCGTGGGTCGGCTATCTGCCGCAGGACGTCGAGCTCTTCGAGGGCACGATCGCCGAGAACATCGCGCGTTTCGGCGAACGCAATTCCGAGAAGGTCGTGCAGGCGGCGCGGCGTGCCGGCGTCCATGACATAATCCTGCGCCTCCCAGAAGGCTACGAGACGCCGATCGGCGAGGGCGGCATCGCGCTGTCGGGCGGGCAGCGCCAGCGCATCGCGCTCGCCCGCGCGCTGTACGGCGACCCGGCGCTCGTCGTGCTCGACGAGCCGAACGCGAATCTCGACGAGGCGGGCGACGCCGCGCTGCTCGAAGCGCTGCAGCAGATGAAGCGCGAAGCGCGAACGGTGTTCGTGATGACACATCGCCTCAACATCCTCAACGTCGCCGACGCGGTGATGATCCTCGCGGGCGGTGCGATCAAGGCGTACGGTCCGCGCGACGCGGTGTTGACGACCGTGCCGGGGCTCGCGCGGGCGGCCGAGGGGCGCAACAGGCCGCTCGCGAAGGAGGAGGCGGCGTGAGCGTCGATTTCCCGCCGGCGAAGCACGACCGCGAGACGCATGTCAGCGGGACATTTCCCGACGTCATCGAACTACAGGCGGCCGAGGCCGTCGCATTGCCGGACACCGACTACGGGCGTGTCGTCCGGCTCGGGCTGTGGCTGCTCGGGGTCGGCTTCGGCGGCTTTCTCGTCTGGGCGTTTCTCGCGCCGCTCGACGAGGGCATCCCGGCCGCCGGCATCGTCTCGGTCGAATCGAGCCGCAAGCGCATCGACCATCCGAACGGCGGCATCGTCGAAGCGATCCTGGTGCGCGACGGGCAGCCGGTGACGGTCGGCGATGCGCTCGTCGTATTGAACGAAACACAGTCGAAATCGGCGCTCGACGCGACGCTGAGCCAGTACCGCACGGCGCTCGCGACGCTCGCCCGCCTGCAGGCCGAGCGCGGCGCCGCCCCCGCGGTCGCGTTCGCACCCGAACTCGCCGCCGCCGCGGCCGAGCCCGAAGTCGCGGCCGCGATGCGCGCACAGGAGGACCTGTTCCGCTCGCGCCGCCGTGCGCTCGACGGCGAGCTGCGGATTCTCCGCGAGTCGGCGCTCGGCCTCGAAACGCAGCTCGCGAGCCTGTCGCAGCTCAGGGCGGGGCGCGAGAAGCAGATCGCGCTGTTCCGCGAGCAGCTCGACTCGTACGAGAAGCTGAAAGAGCGCGGCTTCCTGTCGCGCAACCACGTGATCGAAGTCGAGCGCCAGCTCGCCGAGGTGCAGAGCAAGCAGAGCGAGGATCTTTCGAACATCTCGGGCATCAACGCGCGGCTCGCGGAATTCCGCATGCGCGGCGCGCAGCGCGAAGTCGAATACCGCCGCGAAGTCGAAACGCAGCTCGCCGAGACGCAGCGCGACGTCGCGACGCTCGGCGAGCGGCTGACCGCGCAGCGCGACACGTTCGACCGCCTCGCGATCCGGGCGCCGGTGTCGGGCACCGTCGTCGACCTCGCGGTCCACACCGTCGGCGGCGTCGTGAAGCCGGGCGACCGCCTCCTCGACATCGTCCCGGACGACGACGAGCTGATCGTCGAGGCGAAGGTCGCGCCACAGTATGCCGACCGCCTGCGCGTGGGCCTGCCGGCCGACGTGCATCTCGACGCCTATGCCGATCGCGCGCAACAACCGCTGGTGACCGGCGAGGTCGCGGTCGTGTCGGCCGATGCGCTCGTCGATCCGCAGGCCGGGCAGCCTTACTACGCGGTGCGCGTGTCGGTGCCGCGGTCCGAGCTCGGCAAGCTCGGCGACCTCCGCCTCGCGCCCGGCATGCTCGCGACGGTGATGCTCCGTGTCGGCGAGCGCTCGCTCGCCGCCTATCTCGCGCGGCCGCTCCTGCGTCGCTTCAAGACCGCGATGACCGAATGAGCCCGCGCGGTCCGCTCCGCTTCGACGCCCGGCCGGCGCACGAAGCGAGCAGCGCGACAACCCGGGAACGTCTGCGCACGTCGAGACGCGGGTTCAGACGAGCCGCGACAGCTGGTAGGCGCGGCGCCACGCGGTGCGGGACCCCTGCCACCATGCGCGATCGAAGACCAGCGACAGAGCCGGCAGCAGCGGCGCGAGATAGGCGTCCGCGGCAGTGACCTGCTCGCCGCGCGAAACCGACGGACCGACGCGGAGCGCTGCCAGCCGCTCGACGAGCGACGGATGGAAATCGGGCGTGAAACCGCCGTCGTCGAACAGTTCGCGGATGTCGACCGCACCCGGCAGCGGGCGGCGGAAGCCCGCCATCACGCCGAGCCCCATCTCGCGGTACGGCCGGATCGAGGGCTGGGGCTGGAGGCGGCTCTGTGCCATGACCTTGCGCCAGTAATCCTCGCTCAGAAAGCGCTCCTTCAGCGCCACTTCGACCAGGGCTTCGCCGACCAGCCCGGCACCGACCGCGCGCGCGGCCCCCGCGTCCGCCTCGAACTCGTCGAGGCGCGCGAGCCGCAGCGCGCCGCGCAGGTCGACCTCCGACCAGCGCTCGAGCACTCGGCCGAACCACCGCGTGTCGGCGATGCACCGGTCGAGGACGCGGAACCACCACGCGCGAAAGTGGCTCCACCACGCCGCGGCGCCCTGGCGCTGGTACGCGAGGTGAGCGAATTCGTGCGCGAGAATCGCGCTGAACTGGCGCCGTGACACGCTGTGCGCGAGCGGCAGGCCGATGATGAGGTGGCTTTCCATCGGGCCGAAACAGCCCCACCGGGGGCGCTGCAGGATCGCCGCGTTCATGTCGCCGCCGATCCAGATCGCGTCGACCGCGGCGCTGCCGAGGCGGCTGCCGATGCGCCGGACCATGCGATGCAGCGGTCGGGCGGCTTCGTAGGGCACGCACACGCCGCCGGGACAGGGCGCGGGCGCCGACAGCCACAGCAGGCAGCGCACGGCCAATGCGACCGACAGCAGGAAGCCGACCGCCGAAATCACCGCGACCCCCACCGCCCCCTGGGTCAGCGCACTCCACGCACTGGCCGCGGACCAGATCGCGCCCGCCCCAAGCGCGAGCGCGAGCAGCGCGAAGCCACACAGTCCGATCACTGCGCGCAAACCGAGAACGAAGGCCAAGCGGCCGCGAGCCCGCGCAACGCGGGAACGGAGTGGATGCATCAGCGGCGTCCGTAAAGCCATCAAACGAACAGGGACTATACCTGCGCGGCGCTTCCGAAACATTACACCTTGGTGATAAGGACGCGATCTTCCTCACCGCCGCGAAAGAATTTCGCTGCGCGCGCACGATAGCCCGTACAATGCAGCCTTCCGCGAGCCCAGCCAATCGGCCGCGGCCCCATCCCAACGACCGTTCCGGTCCACTTTTCCCGCCCGCCTCGATTGGTGTCACTCAGCTTGAGCGACAGGCCGTCGCTGGAGCAATTTTCTCGATGACATCAGACGTCACTTTCGCCGGTCTCGGACTGGCCGAACCCCTGCTGCGCGCCATTTCCGACTCGGGCTACACGACGCCGACGCCGATCCAGGCGCAGGCGATCCCGCTCGTGCTCGCCGGCGGCGACTTGCTCGCGGCCGCGCAGACCGGCACCGGCAAGACCGCCGGCTTCACGCTGCCGGTCCTGCACCGCCTTTCCGCCGCCCCCGCGGCGAACGCGAAGGCGGGCCGCCCGCGCTGCCTGATCCTCACGCCGACCCGCGAACTCGCGGCCCAGGTCGAGGAATCGGTGCAGACCTACGGCAAGCATCTGCCGCTGACTTCGATGGTGATGTTCGGCGGCGTCGGCATCAACCCGCAGATCCAGGCGCTGAAAAAGCGCGTCGATATCCTCGTCGCGACGCCCGGGCGGCTGCTCGATCACGTCGGGCAGAAGACGCTCGACCTGTCGGGCGTCGAGATTCTCGTTCTCGACGAAGCCGACCGCATGCTCGACATGGGTTTCATCCGCGACATCCGCAAGGTGCTCGCGCTGTTGCCGAAGCACCGGCAGAACCTCCTATTCTCCGCGACCTTCTCCGACGAGATCCGCGCGCTCGCGAACGGCCTGCTGCACAACCCGGGCTGCGTCGAAGTCGCGCGACGCAATACCGCATCCGAACTCGTGCAGCAGTCGGTCTATTCGATCGCGCAGAAACAGAAACGCGACCTCCTCGTGCATCTCGTCAAACAGAACGACTGGCACCAGGTGCTGGTCTTCACCCGCACGAAGCACGGCGCGAACAAGCTCGCCGAGTATCTCGCCAAGCACGGCATCCCGGCGGCCGCGATCCACGGCAACAAGAGCCAGTCGGCGCGCACGCGCGCGCTCGCGCAGTTCAAGGACGGCTCGCTGCCGGTGCTGGTCGCGACCGACATCGCCGCGCGCGGGCTCGATATCGACCAGTTGCCGCATGTCGTGAATTTCGAGCTGCCGAACGTCCCCGAGGACTACGTGCACCGCATCGGCCGCACCGGTCGTGCCGGATCGAGCGGCGCAGCGATCTCGTTCGTCGACTCGGAGGAGCGCCAGCATCTCGCGTCGATCGAGCGGCTGATCAAGCGGACGATCGAACGCGAACCGGTGCCCGCGTTCGCGACCCTCGCGACCGAGGCCGACACCGATGCGCGCCCGCCGCGCCCGCAGACGCGGCGGAACGACGGTGGCGCCGCGCGCCAGCCTCGCGGCGAGCGTCCGGTGCCACGCCAAGCCGCCCACGGCTCGCCGGAGCGGGCGAGCGGACGGGCGCGAACCGGCGCGCCGGCCGGGGACCGCGGCCCGCGCGGCAATGGCGACGTCGACGGCAATCGCGGGCCGCGCCGCACCGACGCCGACAGCAAGAGCGCTCCCCGCGACGGCAATCGCGGGGCGTCGCCGAGGGCCGACGTCGATGGCAACCGCGCGCCGCGCAACCGCGACACGAACGGCCAGGGCGCCGGGCGTCAGGCCGATGCGGGCGCCGGACAGCGCACGAACGTCTCGCGACAGCCGGCGCAGCGCGCCGCGCTCTTCAATGCGAAACGCGGCGATCGCGACGAGTGATCCCTGGCCGATGACACGCCCGGCCGGGAAAACCGGCTGCGGCGGTCGGTCGGGCGCGCGTCAGCCGCGGCGCACGCCGACGAGTTTTTGATAAAGACCACCGAAACAGGTGGTCTTTTTCCATTCGAAGTCCGCGGCCCGCGGCGAACGCGACTCGATGTTGCGCTCGAACAGCGACGGCGCGTAGGGCTCGAGCCAGCGGAATACCGCCCGCATCACCGGGGCCAGCGGATGCCAGCGCCGCGGGCGATGGTAGTCGACGAAGACGATTTTTCCGCGCGGCCGGACCGCGCCGAGCAGATTGTCCACGACCCGCCGCCGTTCCTTCTCCGGCATCTCGTGCAGCAGGAAGAAGCAGCACACCGCGTCATGACTGTCGGCGCGGAGACAACCCGGCAGCGACAGATCCGCCTGACGCAGTACGACGTGGTCCAACCCGGCGAGCTTTCGCCGCGCGTTGGCGATCTGCAATGCGGCGACGTCGACGATTTCCAGCGCTCCGGACGCGCCGACCCGCTCCGCGAGCATCCGTGAAAACGCGCCGTAGACGCACGCCGCCTGCAGTACGCACTGCCCCGCGGAAAACTCGGCGACGGCGTCGCGCATCAGGCGGTTCGCGTTTCCCCACAGGATCGCGGAAACGACCGCGGGCCGGTCAAGCAAGCCCAAGGTCCGGGGGTTCAGGTAGGCCCAGGTGTAGGTCCGGCTGAGGTATTTCGGTATTCCGACGCCGTCGGCCATCGGACGCAGTGCGGCGCGGAGCGGGGGATCTCGGGGCATCGGTTCCATGCCGCCGAGCATAGCTCAGGCATCCAATCGGCGGTGCGTGAATACTTCCCCCGAGCGGCCATCTCGTCCGATCTTCCGCCGGGCGCGATCGACGACAGCGCTTTCGCCCCCCCGGGACGTGCCGCTCGCTACGCCTTCGCAAAAATGCTATTGACATTTTCAGGCCGCCGTCGTGAAAATGCCTGCGCCATATGGCATTCATTCTCCGGAGACATCAACGTGATCAGACTGCTTCGTTCGCTGGTTTTCGCCGTTGCCCTTTCCCCGCTGGCAGCGCTCGCGACCCCGGTCGATATCAACACCGCCGACGCGACCGCACTCGAAGAAGTAAAGGGAATCGGCCCCGCGCGTGCCAAGGCGATCGTGGAATACCGCACGGCGAACGGACCGTTCGCGAGCGTCGACGACCTGACGAAAGTCTCTGGTATCGGCGACAAATCGGTGAATCAGCTGCGTGACCAGGTCACGGTCGGCGCAGCGAAGAAGCCGGCGGCGAAAGCGAAGGCGAAGTAAGGGAGGGGACATCGGCGGGGCCCCGCAGCGGCCTCGCCCTCCCGGGGAAAGTTTCCGCGATGCGCGACGACGGGTTGTGTCGCGTTTTCCGCGGTTGCCGTCCGTCATCGGTGCTGAAAGCGGCAACCGGATCCGGTTCGGTCCGAGCTTTTCGAAGCCCTGCCACCCGGATCGACCGGTTCAGTGCGAACGGTTGTGTCTGGTTGCCGCTTTACCGGGCCGGCCGCGCGTTCTCGTGCGCAGACGTCTCACCACAGGGAGCGTGTGTCGAGCCAGGTCACCCGTGCACCGCGCCGCCGCGCCTCGCTGTACATGTGAGCGGTGCCGCCCGCGCCGTCGGCGCCGCCGCCGTTCCACAGACACAGGAAGTGCAGTTTGTCCGCGCCCCACGTCATCGCCATATGCAGCAGCCAAAGGTTGCAGCGTTCATACGGGCCCGCTTTCTCCGGAATGCGGAAGCCCGCCGGCAGTTCGAGATCGGCGGGCATGACCTGCGGCGGAATCGCGAGCCGCGACTTCAGCGCGTGATAGCGCTCGCACCATTGCCTGCCGTCGGCCGACGGCAGGATCGACGAGCGGATGAACTCGGGTTCGGCGAACGGCAACAGCATCTGCAGGCGCAACCCGCGGGCGAGACACGCTTCGAGAAACAGCAGGTCGCCCCCGCTGGCGCCCTGGGCCAGCGCGAGGTCGCTTGGACCCGCGCCCCACGCGTCGAGCGCCGCGCCGATGCCCGCGGCGGCAATCGCCTCGCTTCGCGGCGGAAAGCGCGGCGTGCGGCGATCGGGCGCGTCGATCCGGTGCCCGCTGAACAGGAATACCCGATCCGGTACGAAAGATGACGATGGGTCGGTGTCAGGGTTCAAGTCGAAAGTCCTCCTTGAGCGGATTCGGGTTCCGCGGCTCCGCCACCCGGCATGCACGCTGCGGGCGGAGCCGCGGGGAGTCGGGAACGCGCCGAGCCGGGCCACAGCGGCGCGTACGGCGTCATGCGATCACCGGAAGTCGCACAGGCTCGTGCTTGTAACGGATCTCCGCGACGCCGCGGTCGTTCCGCGCCTCGGCGACGGTGGCGAGCGTCGCGTCGGAAATCGCGCGGACCAGTGCGCCAGTCGTATCCACGCAACCGCCGTAAGTCGTCTGTCCTTGCGCGGACGCCTGAACAGCGAAAAGCGCAAGAAACGCCGGCAAGAGGTACAGCGACAACGTTTCGTCATCGCGGATCGGCGACGTACGCCCGCAGCCGGAGGGACCGCGCCGCGGGGTACGCGAAGAATGACATCGACAAAAAGGCCGCCACTGTACCAGACGCAGGGCGCAAACGGCTGCACTCGGATGCGGGGCGCCGCGCCCGACCCGCCTGTATAATCCCGCCCATTTCCAATCGTTTATCGGAAGTATCGGGGATTCTATGGCGGGTCATTCGAAATGGGCCAACATCCAGCACCGCAAGGGTCGTCAGGACGCGAAGCGGGGCAAGGTCTTCACCAAACTGATCAAGGAGATCACGGTC
>NZ_JAKFEF010000032.1:0-14828 GCF_036675785.1 Aromatoleum sp. | reverse complement strand
GCCGTCTCGCGGGCGGCGGCGTGACGTGGAATGATCGACCGGATCCGCTGATCCTCGAACTTGCCGACCGTGTGCTGTCGAGCGGCAGCGCCGTCGTGATCGCCGACATCGCCGACGATGCCCGATTGCGCGAGCGCGTCGCACCCGATGAAGCGATGCGCAGCATCGTGATGATTCCGGTGGGCGGGACGAAGCTCGCGGGCGCGATCGCGACTTACTGGTTTGCGCCGCGCGAACCCGACAGGGAGGAGATCGACGCGCTCGAAGTGTTCGCCCGCGCGGCCGTCACTGCGCTCGACCGCGAGCTCGCCGCCGACCGGCTGCGCGAGAGCGAGGAGCGTTTCCGCGTGCTCGTCGAGGAAACGGCGCAGGCCGTGTGGGAGATGGACCCTGGCGGGCGGATCGTCGTCGACTCGCCGTCCTGGCGTGCCTACACCGGGCAGACCTTCGAGGAAATGTCGGGTTTCGGCGCGCTGAACGTCGTCCATTCCGAGGACCGGGCTTTTGTCGACGACGAATGGCGACAGGCGGTCGCAAGCGGCCGCCCGTGGAGTGGCGAACACCGGATCTGGCGCGCGACCGGGGAGTGCCGCTGGACGAACGTGCGCGCGGCGCCGATCCGCGACGCCGAAGGGCGGATCATCAAATGGGTCGGGATGAACATCGACATCACCGACCGCAAGCGCGCCGAGCAGCGTGTGCGCGAGGCCGCACTGCATGACCCGCTGACCGGGCTGCCGAACCGGCGGCTGATGTTCGAGTACGCGAACCACCTGCTCGCGGCGGCCGGGCGCAAGCACAGCCAGGGCGCGTTGCTGTTCATCGACCTCGACCGCTTCAAGCCGGTGAACGACTTGTACGGCCACGAGGCCGGCGACCTGCTGTTGCAGGAAGTCGGCAAGCGGCTCGTCGGCTGTGTGCGCAGGGAGGACCTCGTCGGGCGCCTCGGCGGGGACGAGTTCGTGATCCTGCTGCCCTACCTCGAACAGATGCACGACGCGCTGAGCATCGCCGAGAATGTCGTGCAGAGCGTGTCGTCGCCGTTCCGCATCCGCAGCAACGACGTGAAGATCTCGCCGTCGATCGGCATCAGCTTCTTTCCGCAGCACGGCATGGAAGTCGACGCGCTGGTGCGCGCCGCGGATCTCGCGATGTATCACGCGAAGGAGCGCGGGCGCGGCAGCTACAGCGTCTACGCGCCGGAGCTCGAACGCCGCGACGACCCGACGTGGTCGGTCGAGGAAAAGCTCAAGCGCGCGCTCGTCAGCGACGGCCTCGTGCTGCATTACCAGCCGGTCGTCGACATGCAGAGCGGACGGCTGAAGGGGGCCGAAGCCTTGCTGCGCCTCGCGGCCGAGGAAGACCGGCGGATCGGCCCGGACCTCTTCATCCCCGTCGCCGAGGCCGCCGGCATGATCGGCGCGATCGGCGAATGGGTCGCGGCGGAGGCGTGCCGGCAGCATCGCGCGTGGCTCGCGGAAGGGCTGCCGCCGGTGCCGATCGCGATCAACGTGTCGCCGCAGCAGTTCCGCCTGCGGCGCTTCGCCCAGCGGCTGTCGGAAATCGTCGAAGCGTCCGGCATCGACCCGAGCTGCCTGCAGCTCGAAGTCACCGAGAGCAGCGTGATGGAGAACGTGCCCGAGGCGATCGACATCCTCAACGCGGTGCGCGCGATGGGCATCAAGGTCGCGCTCGACGACTTCGGCACCGGCTATTCGAGCCTCAGCTACCTCGGCTCGCTTCCGCTCGACAAGCTGAAGATCGACCAGTCCTTCGTGCGCCGCCTCGGCGAGGACCAGACGAGCCGCGCGATCATCGAGGCGATCATCGCGCTCGGGCGCACGCTGAGTCTCGAAGTCGTCGGCGAGGGCATCGAGACCGACGAAGTGCTCTCGTACCTGCAGACGCACGGCTGCGACGAGGGGCAGGGCTATTTCTTCGCCCGGCCGATGGTGAACAGCGACTTCGCTCGCTGGTATTCGCAGCGGCTACGTGTGCATTAGCGGGGCGCGGGGGCAACGGGCGTGCGGGGGCGGCCGGGCGACGGCCCGTCACCGCTACCGCCCGACCCCCTCGATGCTGCAAATGCGGCGGCCGCTCAGGACGCAGCATTGACGAAGCTCGACTTCGGCCTGCCGCAGTCGGGGCAGCGCCAGCTATCCGGGACCTGTTTCCAACGGGTGCCGGGCGGAATGCCTTCGTCGGGAATGCCCGAACGCTCGTAGTACGGAAACAGGCACGCGACGCAGTGAAAGCGTTGCACGTCGGTTCCGGTTCAGCGATGCGTGAATTCGGGCCGGCGCTTCTCGACGAACGCGTTCATGCCTTCCTTCTGGTCGGCGAGCGCGAAGGTCGAGTGCAGCGTGCGGCGCTCGAACAGCAGGCCGTCGCTGAGCGGGCTGTCGTACGCACGGTTGACCGACTCCTTCATCATCATCAGCACCGGCAGCGAGTATTCGGCAAGCTTCGCGGCGGCGGCGAGCGCCTCGTCGAGCACGCTTTCGGCGGGGAACAGGCGTGCGACGAGGCCCGCACGCTCGGCTTCCTGCGCGTCCATCAGGCGGCCGGTCAGACACATGTCCATCGCTTTCGTCTTGCCGACTGCGCGCGGCAGCCGCTGCGTCCCGCCCGCACCCGGGATCGTGCCGAGCTTGATCTCGGGCTGGCCGAAGCGGGCGTCGTCGGCGGCGAACACGATGTCGCACATCATCGCGAGCTCGCAGCCGCCCCCGAGCGCGACGCCCGACACCGCCGCGATGACCGGTTTGCGAAAGGATCGCAGCCGCTCCCAGTTGCGTGTGATGAAGTCGGTCTTGTACGCGTCCATGAAGTCCATCGCGCGCATCGCGGCGATGTCGGCACCCGCGGCGAAGGCCTTCTTGGAGCCGGTCAGCACGACACACGCAATGTTCGGGTCGGCCTCGAACCCGTCGAGCGCCCGGGCCAGCGAGGTCATCACTTCGTCGTTGAGGGCGTTGTGCACCTCGGGCCGGTTGATGCGGAGCAGACCGACCCGGTTATGGGTTTCGACGAGGATCACGGGGTTCATCGTCCACCCTCCGTCGGAGTTGAAGCGGTTTCGCCGAAGCGCTTGGCGGCTTCGCGCAGCTTGAACTTTTGCAGCTTGCCGGCCGGCGTGCGCGGCAGGTCGTCGACGATCTCGAGCCGCTCCGGGTAGTACTGCTTTGCCACCTGCTGCTTGTCCAGATACGCGGTGAGGTCGGCAAAGGTCACGGTGAAGCCGGGCTTCAGCGAGACGAAGGCACAGACGCGTTCGCCGAGGCGACGGTCGGGGTAGCCGACGACCGCGACCGTCGTGATCGCGGGATGCTGGTACAGGAGGTTCTCGATCTCGACTACCGGGATGTTCTCGCCGCCGCGGATCACGATGTCCTTGCTGCGCCCGCTGATGCGGATGTAACCCTCGGCGTCCTGGAACGCGAGGTCGCCGGTGTCGAACCAGCCCTCGGCGTCGGTGGCATTCAGCTGCGGGCGCTTCAGGTAGCCGGCGAACAGCGACGCGCCGCGGATCAGCAAGCGGCCGGTTTCGCCGTGGGGCAGCGGCGCGCCGTCCGCTTCCGCGATCCTGACCTCGATGCCGGGCAGCGGCCGGCCATCCGATTCGCCGGATTTTTCGAGCGCGCGGGCCGGCTCGGTGACGGTCACCGCCCCGCATTCGGTCATGCCCCACGCCGAGCACACGCGAAGTCCCATCAGTTCGTTCGCACGCGCGATCACGACCGGGGGGATCGGCGCCCCGGCACAGTTGAATTTCGTGAATTGCGGGGACACCGGCGCGCCGGCTTCGACCGCGGCGCACATGTCCGAAATGAATGCCGTCGACGCCATGCTGAACGTGATCCCTTCGTCGCGGACGATCTCGAGGGCGCGGGCCGGGTCCCAGATTTCCTGCAGCACGGTCGTGGAGTTCAGGATCAGCGGGAGCATCGCGAGATAACCGTAGCCCGTCAGGTGCGCCATCGGCGAGGCGCCGAGGATGACGTCTGACGAGCCGAGCTCCATCCTCTCGATGTAGGCGTGGAGGTTCGAGAACAGCGTGTTCGACGTGTGCATCACACCCTTGGGCTCGCCGGTTGTGCCCGAGGTGTACATCAACAGCGCTACGTCGTCCGGGGCGAGGCCCGGTCCGGAGAGCGGCGGCGTGTCGTCACGCATCAGCAGGCGATCGAAGCTGTCCTCGCCGTCGCCGTCGATCACGACCACTTGCTTGAGCAGCGGCAATTTCGGCTGCAACTCGCGCGCCATCGTTTCGTAGTCGAACTTGCGAAAGGTCTTCGGCACGACGAAGACCTTCGACTCGCCGAAGCTCAGCATGTACGTGAGCTCATGCTGCCGAAAGATCGGCATCACCGGGTTCGCCGCCGCACCGAGGCGCGCGCAGGCCAGCGACAGCGCGATGAACTGCCAGCAGTTCGGCAGCTGGAAGGTCACGAGGTCGCCATGGGCGACTCCGAGCGCGGCGAGGCCGCGGGCGATGCGGTCGGTCCGTTCGTCCAGTTCGTGGTAAGTGAGGCGCACCGGCTCGGCCTTGCCGTCCCGATACGCGACCACGGCGGGCTTGTCGGGGCAGTTCCGCAGCGCGCGCCGGAAATACACGTCGATCGTCTCGTCGCGCCACCACCCGGCGGTCTTCATCGGCCCCAGCCGCGAAGTCAGCAATACCGGATCGAAGTTCATGCAGGTCTCCTCGTCGTTTGATCGAATTATCAGCGTCGATGGGTGGCGATGCCGCTCTCCGGCCGGCCCCGCGCCTGCGGCCCGCAAGTGCGCGGAGCCGGCGTTCTCGACGTCGCGGCAAAACTATCCTTGCGTGCGTAATAAGTCAATAGATTGACACAACGACGCGGAGCTTCGGATTCGCGGAAAGCTTCGCTGCCTCGTGTGAATCCCGCTGAAATGCGCTTATCAATAAGGGACTAGGCTTCGACTGCTATCCCCGTGCCTGCGTAGTGAAAGGTAAAAATATGGAAAGATATTGACAGAAAGTTTCGCCGGCCTTTAGGATCGACCCATCACAAGGCAGGAGGAGAGGAGATGGATTTCGGTCTCAACGAAGAGCAGAAGGCCCTGGTCGAAACGGCGCGTCGTTTCGCCACGGAGCGTCTCGCACCCGGCTACCGGGCGCGCGAAAAAGCGGAGTGCATCGAGCGCGAGATCATCCGCGAGATGGGTGAGATGGGCTTTCTCGGACCGGAGCTTGCCGAAGCGCACGGCGGCCTCGGGGTCGGCTGTGTTACGAGCGGGCTGCTGCTCGAGCAGATCTCGTACGGCGACTTCAACGTGTCCTACGTGAACCTGCTGACGTCGCTGTGCGGCCAGATTGTCGCCGGTCACGCCCGCCCCGACATCGCAAAGGAGTGGCTCGGTGAGGTCATCGCCGGTCGCAAGACCATCGCGATCGCGCTCACCGAACCGAGCGCCGGCTCCGATGCCGCCCGGCTGAAGCTGAAGGCGACGCGCGACGGCAGCGATTTCGTGCTGAACGGCGAGAAGACGTCGATCTCGATGGCGACCCAGGCCGATGTCGCCGTGGTGTTCGCGCGCACAGGCAGCGAGGTCGATCGCGCTCACGGCATCAGCGCCTTCCTCGTGCCGATGGACCTGCCGGGCATCACGCGTACCGCGTTCGACGATATCGGCACGCGTCCGGTCGGCCGCGGCTCGATCTTCTTCGACGACGTGCGCGTCCCGGCGTCGATGATGCTCGGCGACGAAGGCAAGGGCTTTGTTCAGGTGATGCAGGGCTTCGACTACAGCCGCGCGCTGATCGGCATCCAGTGCATGGGGGTCGTGCGCGCGTCGCTCGACGAGACTTGGCGCTACGTGCAGGAGCGCGAGGCGTTCGGCAAGCCGATCGCCGAGTTCCAGGGCGTCACGTTTCCGCTCGCCGAGGCCGAGACGATGTACGAGGCCTGCCGCGCGCTATGCCTGAAGACGCTGTGGCTGAAGGACCAGGGACTGCCGCACACCGCCGAAGCCGCGATGTGCAAGTGGTGGGCGCCGAAGCTCGCGTGCGAAATCATCCACCAATGCCTGCTGACGCACGGCCACGGCGGCTATGCGGGCGACTACGCGTTCGGTCAGCGCTATCGCGACGTCATGGGGCTGCAGATCGGCGACGGCACCGCGAACATCATGAAGATGATCATCGGCCGCGAGAAGCTGGCGGCCCACGCGATTTGAGTACGGGCGCCCGGTGGGCGTGACGGAATAGGGTCGATGAGCCGCAGGCGTCATCCGCCGAATGCGGGTCGCGGGGTCGCCGGCGGGCGGACGGCGCGGCGCTTTTCCGCCCTACAGCTTGGCCATGTTGCGCTGCAGCTGGCTGACGTAGTGGATGAACTGCAGCCGGTCGTCGAACGAAAAGCCCTTCAGCGCCTGATCGTAGAAGTTGTGGATCGGGTCGGCGAGCGCGACCCAGAGTTCCTCGCCCTTGGGGCTCAGCTTGACCTTGCGCGAGCGACGGTCTTCGGTGCTCGTCGCGCGTTCGATCAGGCCGTCGCGTTCGAGCCGCGTGAGGATGCCGGAGAGGTTCTGGCGGCTGACGAGCAGCAGTCGCGACAGCTCGCCGACGCTCATGCCGTCCTTGGCCTTCGGGCGGGACAGCGCGCCGAGCACCGACCACTGCTGCGTCGTCACGCCGAATTCGTCGAGCGCCTGCGTGCCCTTGGTGTGCAGCGTGTTCGCCGCCTGGAAGAAGCGGAAGAACAGGCGATTGCTGATCTCGATCGTCGCGAGGTTCTTGGCGGTGGACAGGTCGAGGGATTTGGAGGCGGGCTCGTCTTTCATCGGGGCGCCGGAACGGTTTCGAACGGCGCCCATTGAAGCGCAAAGCACGGTCCGGGTGCAACGGGCCGGAAATTGAACGGTATCCAGCAGGAGGAGCAAGAGATGAGAGGAATCAACGGAAAGGTCGTCATCGTCACCGGCGGGGCCGGCGGTATCGGCTCGGCGATCTGCCGTCGCTTCGGCGAAGAGGGCGCGAAGGTCGCGGTGTTCGACATCAACCGTGATGCGGCCGACGTGGTTGCCGCGGAGATTCGCGAGAAGGGCGGCAAGGCCCAGGCGTTCGCGGTCGATCTGACGAGCCAGGATTCGGTGATTACCGCCGTGACCGCGGCCGAGCAGGCGCTCGGGCCGACCGACGTGCTCGTCAACAACGCCGGCTGGGACAAGGTCGGCAACTTCCTCAGCACCGAGAAGCCGCTGTGGGACAAGATCGTCGCGATCAACCTCTACGGCGCGCTGTACATGCACCACGCCGTCGTCAAGGGCATGGTCGAGCGCGGCTCGGGTCGCGTCGTCAATATCGCGTCGGACGCCGGTCGCGGCGGCTCGTCGGGTGAAGCGGTCTATTCGTTCTGCAAGGGCGGCCTGATCGCGTTCTCGAAGACGATGGCGCGCGAAGTGGCGCGCCAGCAAATCAACGTCAACGTCGTGTGCCCGGGGCCGACCGACACGCCGCTGCTCGACGACATCTGCGGCGAAGGCGAACGCGGTGACAAGCTGCGCGCCGCCTTCACGCGCGCGGTGCCGTTCGGCCGCCTCGGCCAGCCCGAGGACCTGCCCGGCGCGGTCCTGTTCCTGTCGAGCGACGACGCGGCGTTCATCACCGGTCAGGTGATCAGCGTCTCGGGCGGCCTGACGATGGCCGGCTAAACACCGTCCCCTCACCTAAATCTAATTCAGCACTGGAGAACATCATGGAATACCAGGATATCCTTTACACGAAAGCGGACGGCATCGCGACGATCACGATCAACCGGCCCCAGCAGTTCAACGCGTTCCGCGCGCAGACCTGCGAAGAAATGATCCGCGCTTTCAAGGATGCGGATCACGATCGCAGCATCGGCGTGGTCGTGCTGACCGGCGCCGGCGAGAAGGCCTTCTGCACCGGCGGCGATCAGGGCACGCAGGACGGCGGCTACGGCGGCCGCGGCGTGATCGGCCTGCCGATCGAGGAAGTGCAGAGCGCGATCCGCGACATCTCCAAGCCGGTGATCGCCCGCGTCAATGGCTACGCGATCGGCGGCGGCAACGTGCTCGTGACGATCTGCGATCTGGCGATCGCGTCGGAGAACGCCCAGCTCGGACAGGCCGGGCCCCGCGTCGGCTCGGTCGACCCGGGCTTCGGCACCGCGCTGCTGGCGCGCGTCGTCGGCGAGAAGAAGGCGCGCGAGATCTGGTATCTGTGCCGCCGCTACACCGCGGAGGAAGCGCTCGCGATGGGCCTCGTGAATGCGGTCGTCCCCCAGGACCAGCTCGACGCCGAAGTGAAGAAGTGGTGCGACGAGATCGTCGAGAAGAGCCCGACCGCGATCGCGCTCGCGAAGAAGTCGTTCAACGTCGACACGGAGATGATCCGCGGCATGGGTGGCCTTGCGATGCACGCCCTGAAGCTCTACTACGAGACGGCCGAGTCGGCCGAGGGCGGCAACGCGTTCCGCGAGAAGCGCAAGCCCGAGTTCCGCAAGCACCAGAAGTAAGCGCTACAGGGGCGGGCCCGGCCTCGCGCCGGCCGCCCCTCGCGCATCGCCACAACGACCACGCCGCAGCATTGGAGAGGGTAAGGACATGATCCGAGATCAGGAGACACTGAACATTCTGCTGGACACGATTTCGCGCTTCGTGCGCGAACGCCTGGTGCCGGCCGAGGCGGTGGTCGCCGAGACCGACCGGATTCCCGATAACATCGTCGCCGGGATGAAGGAGCTGGGGCTGTTCGGCCTGTCCATCCCCGAGGAATACGGCGGCATGGCGCTGACGATGGAGGAGGAGGTGCTCGCCACCTTCGAGATCGGCCACACTTCGCCGTGCTTCCGTTCGCTCTTTGCGACCAACAACGGCATCGGCGGCCAGGGCATCGTCATCGATGGCACGCCCGAGCAGAAAGCGCGCTACCTGCCGAAGCTCGTGACCGGCGAGCTCATCGGCTCGTTCGCGCTGACCGAACCCGACAGCGGTTCGGACGCGGCGAGCCTGCGCACGACCGCCGTGCGCGACGGCGATCACTACGTCCTCAACGGCACCAAGCGCTTCATCACCAACGCCCCCGAAGCCGGCATCTTCACGGTGATGGCGCGCACCGATCCATCCAACAAGGGTGCCGACGGCATTTCCGCCTTCATCGTCGAGCGCGGCACGCCCGGCCTTTCGCTCGGACAACCCGACGAGAAAATGGGGCACAAGGGTTCGCACACCTGCGACGTGATCTTCGAGGACTGCCGCGTGCCGGCGGCCAATCTGATCGGCGGACGCGAGGGCATCGGCTTCAAGACTGCGATGAAGGTGCTCGACAAGGGGCGCATCGCCATCGCCGCGATCTCGGTCGGGGTGGCCGAGCGCATGCTCGCCGACGCGCTGCGCTACGCCTGCGAACGCAAGCAGTTCGGCAAGCCGATCGCCGAGTTCCAGCTGATCCAGGCGATGCTCGCCGACAGCAAGGCCGAGATCTACGCGGCGCGCTCGATGGTGATCGACGCCGCCCGTCGCCGCGACCAGGGGCTGAACGTCGGTACCGAGGCCTCGTGCGCGAAGATGTTCGCCTCCGAGATGTGCGGCCGCGTCGCCGACCGGGCGGTGCAGATCTTCGGCGGGGCGGGCTACCTGTCGGAGTCCGGCATCGAGCGCTTCTACCGCGACGTCCGCCTGTTCCGCCTGTTCGAAGGCACCACCCAGATTCAGCAACTCGTCATCGCCCGCAACATGATCCGCGAAGCGGCGCTGTAGGCCGGGCGGTCGTGCAACAGCGGCGCGGGTATCGGCTGACGCCGGAGGGTCAGGGGCGGCAGGAAGAGCGAAGCCCGAGCAGCCGGCCCTCATGCGGCTCCTCCCCGCCCGACCAGCAACGAACCATCGTCCTGCGAGGGCGGCGCGACCCGTCGCGGCATCGCGCCGCTGCTTGCCCCGCCGATTACCGGCCGCGCTGCTTCTGCTCGCTGAGCGGCACGATCTCCGGCATCACGATGCGCTTGCGGTCCGCCTCGACGGCGGTGAGCGCGTCGGTCTCGACCATCGTCGCGAGGCAGCGGACGGTGAGGTTCTGGTAGATGCCCGTGCCCTTCACCTTCCATGCCATCTCCTGTTCGGAGAGCGCGCGCACGAGCTTCGCGGGCGTGCCGGCGACGAGCGAGTTCGGCGGCACTTCCATGCCCGCCTTGACGAAACTGCACGCGGCGACGAACGAGTTTTCGCCGATCACCGCGTTGTCCATGACGACCGCGTTCATGCCGACGAGGGCGTTGCGCCGGACGGTGCAGCAGTGCAGCACCGCGCCGTGTCCGATGTGGCCGTTCTCTTCGACGACGGTGTCGTGCTCGGGAAAGCTGTGGATCACGCACGTGTCCTGCACATTGACGCCGGCCTGCAGGATCAGCCGGCCGAAATCGCCACGCAGGCTCGCACACGGGCCGACGTAGCAACCGGGGCCGACGATGACGTCGCCGATCAATACGGCGCTCGGGTGGACATAGGCGGTCGGGTCGACGACCGGCACGACGCCGTCGATTGCAAAGACACGGGGCGAGTTCATGAAGTCTCCTTGTTGCCCGCTCGGCGGGCGGTCATGGTGTTTGGCTTGCCGCATCTCCCGGCCGCACGGCATCCAGCTCCGTAGCGCGGCGTCGGCCTCATGCCTTCGGCGGCAGTGCGCGGCCGAGGTCGGCTTCGACCTGCCGGACGAGCTGCACGAGCCTGGGACCGACGTCGTGTTCGAGCTTCTCGCGCGACAGCAGGAACGCCGGGCCGCCGCAGTTGAACGCCATCGCGCGTTCGCCGTCGACGCCGACCAGCGGCACGCCGACCGCATTCACGTCCTGCTGCCAGTCGCCCGCCGACAGCACGAAGCCGCGTTCCTGGTAATCGCGCAGGGCCTGCTCGATGCCGGCCTTCACGCGTGGCCAGTTATCCTCGTCGCGCAGCCGGATATGGTCCATCAGGTAGTCGCGTTCGCCTTGCGGCAGGCCGCACAGCAGCGCGCGGCCGACGGCCGACGTCGCGAGCGGGATGCGCGAGCCGACATCGAGCCGCAGCGTGACGTTCGCGCTGCTGCGGCAGCTCTCGATGTACACCATGCTGAGGCGGTCGCGCGCGCCGATCGACACCGACGCCTGCGCCTCTTCGGACAGCGCTTCCATGTACGGGCGCGCGACCTTGCGCACGTCGAGGTTCGACAGCATCGCGTAGCCGAGCGCGAGCACGCCCGCGGCGAGCCGGTAGGTGCCGCGGCTCTCGGAGAACGCGAGGTAGCCGAGCTTCGTCAGCGTGTAAGTGAGCCGCGACACCGTCGGCTTCGGCATCCCGGTGCGGCGCGCGAGTTCGGCGTTGCTCAGTTCGGTGTCGCCCGGCTGAAAGCAGCGCAGCAGCTCGAGGCCCCGTGCGAGCGCATTGACGAACTGTCGGTCTTTGCTTTCGTCCTCGTCGAACGCCTGCGTTTCAAGGTCCATCTGTTCTTCCTTCGATTGCCGCGCCGTCGGCTGCGCGAGCCGGCGAATGGTGGCAGCGCGGTCCTGCTGCGTCAAACTTCACTGGCGTTCGCGCATCGAAATCCGGTTTCACTAGGCTGCACTGCATGAGGGTTTACCGGGAGTAACAAACGAAGTATCGTCCGAATGATACAAAAACGCGAACGATACGTTCGCACAGCGAAACTGACGGGAGGATGAGAGATGAGCGAAGTCGTCGTCGAGCGGCCCGCACCACAGGTTGCGGTCGTTCGCCTGAACCGGCCGCAGGCGCGCAACGCCCTGAATCAGGAAGTCCGCGCGCAGCTCGCGGAACACTTCGTCGCGCTCGGCCAGGATGCGGAGGTGCGCGCGATCGTGCTCACCGGCGGCGACAAGTACTTCGCCGCCGGCGCCGACCTGCGCGCGATGGCCGAGGTCGGCGCGATCGAGATGATGCTGCGGCACACGCATCGGCTCTGGCAGGCAATCGCGAACTGCCCGAAGCCGGTCATCGCGGCGGTCAACGGCTACGCGTGGGGAGGCGGCTGCGAGCTCGCGATGCACGCCGACATCATCGTCGCGGGCGAGAGCGCGTCGTTCTGCCAGCCCGAAGTCAAGGTCGGCATCATGCCGGGCGCCGGCGGCACCCAGCGGCTCACGCGCGCGGTCGGCAAGTTCAAGGCGATGAAGATGGTGCTGACCGGCCAGCCGGTGTCGGCGCGCGACGCGCTCGAGATGGGGCTCGCCAGCGAGGTCGTCGCGGATGCCGACGTGCAGGCGCGCGCGCTCGAACTCGCGACGCAGATCGCCGCGCTGCCGCCGCTCGCGATCATGCAGATCAAGGAAGTGCTCCTCGCCGGCCAGGACGCGTCGCTCGACGCCGCGCTGATGCTCGAGCGCAAGGCGTTCCAGTTGCTGTTCGCGAGCCGCGACCAGAAGGAGGGGATGCAGGCCTTCTTCGACAAGCGCGCGGCCGATTTCCGGGGGGCGTGAGATGTTCGACGCGAATCGTGACGGCCTGACGCTCGGCATCGTCGGCACCGGCCTGATGGGGCGCGGCATCGCGCAGATCGCGGCGCAGGGCGGCGTCACGGTGCGGCTTTTCGACAGCCGCGCCGGCGCCGCGGGCGAAGCGCGCGACGCGGTCGCGGAGATGCTCGCGAAGCTCGCCGCGAAGGGAAAGATGAGCACGGCGGACGCGCAGGCGGCGACGGCGCGGCTCATGGTCGCCGCGAGCCTGCAGGAGCTCGCCGGTTGCGACGTCGTCGTCGAGGCGATCGTCGAGAACCTCGACGCGAAGCGTGCGTTGTTCCGCGATCTGGAGGACGTCGTCGGCGGCGACTGCGTGCTCGCGACGAACACGTCGTCGCTGTCGGTGACGGCGATCGCCGCCGCGTGCCGGCGGCCGGAGCGCGTCGGCGGCTTCCATTTCTTCAGCCCGGTGCCGCTGATGAAGGTCGTCGAAGTCATCGACGGCGTGCGCGGCGACCGCGCGGTCGGCGACGCGCTCGTCGCGCTCGCGCGCCGCATGGGCCACACGCCCGTACGCGCCGCCGACACGCCGGGCTTCATTGTCAATCACGCCGGCCGCGCCTACCTGACCGAAGCGCTGCGCGTGCTCGGCGAAGGCGTCACCGACTTCGCGACGCTCGACCGCATCCTGCGCGGCGCGGCCGACTTCCGCATGGGGCCGTGCGAGCTGCTCGACCTCACCGGTCTCGACGTGTCGCATCCGGTGATGGAGTCGATCTACGACCAGTATTACCAGGAGCCGCGCTTCCGGCCGTCGCCGATCACGCGCCAGCGCCTCGCCGCCGGCCTGCTCGGCCGCAAGAGCGGGCGCGGCTTCTACGCGTATGCCGACGGCCGCGCCGAACCGGTCGCGCCGCCGGCAGTGCCGACCGCAGCGGCGACCGCAGCGACGCCGCTGTGGATCAGCGCGCGCAACGCCGACGCCCACGCGCGCGTCGTCACGCTGCTCGACGCGCAGGACGCGATCGTCGACCGCGGCCGGCGCCCGGCCGACAACTCGGTCTGCGTCGTGCTGCCGGTCGGCGCCGACGCGACCGGCGCCGCGCTCGCCGAAGGGCTCGACCCCGCGCGCACGCTCGCGCTCGATCCGCTCTTCCTCGGCGGGCACCTGACGCTGATGACGAATCCGCTGACCGCGCCGGCCGCGCGCGACGCGGCGTGGGCCGCTTTCGCCGCCGCCGGCATGCCGGTGTCGGTGATCCGCGACAGCGCCGGCTTCGTCGCCCAGCGCGTCGTCGCGATGATCGTGAACATCGGCTGCGACATCGCGCAGCAGCGCATCGCGACGCCGGAAGACATCGACTGCGCGGTGACGCTGGGCCTGGGCTATCCGCGCGGGCCGCTCGCGATGGGCGACGCGCTCGGCGCGGCGACCGTGCTCGCGATCCTCGACGCGCTGCACGACTTCTACCGCGACCCGCGATACCGCCCGAGCCCGTGGCTCGTCCGCCGCGCCCGGCTCGGCGTGTCGCTGCTGACCCCCGAAAACTGACAACCACACTGAACACCAAAGGAGAAACGATGCTCGACGCCTATATCTACGCCGGTCTGCGCTCGCCGATCGGCCGCCACGCCGGCCAGCTCGCCGCGGTCCGCCCCGACGACCTCGCCGCCACCGTGATCCGCGAACTCGTCGCGCGCTCGCCGTTCGCGGCCGCCGACATCGAGGACGTCGTCCTCGGCTGCTCCGCGCAGGCCGGCGAGGACGCGCGCAACGTCGCGCGTCATGCCGCGCTGGTCGCGGGCCTGCCGCCGACCGTCGCCGGGCAGACGGTCAACCGGCTGTGCGGCAGCGGCCTCGCGGCGGTGCTCGATACCGCGCGCGCGGTGAGCTGCGGCGAAGGCGAGCTTTTCGTCGCCGGCGGCGTCGAGAGCATGAGCCGCGCGCCCTTCGTCGTCGCGAAGGCGGAATCGCCGTACAGCCGCGACTTCAAGGTGTTCGACTCGACGATCGGCGCGCGCTTCCCGAATCCGCGCCTGATCGAGCAGTACGGCAACGAATCGATGCCCGAGACCGGCGACAACGTCGCCGCCGAGTTCGGCATCACGCGCGAGGCGTCCGACCGCTTCGCCGCCGCGTCGCAGGCGAAGTACGCCGCCGCGAAGGAGGCCGGTTTCTACAGCGGCGAAATCCTGCCGATCGAAGTGCCGACCGGCCGCAAGACGCCGCCGCGCGTCGTCGCCGAAGACGAGCACCCGCGCCCGGAGTCGACGTACGAAGCGCTCGCGAAGCTCAAGAGCCTGTTTCCCGACGGCGTCGTGACCGCCGGCAACGCGTCCGGCATCAACGACGGCGCCGCCGCGCTGCTCGTGGGCAGCCGGGCCGCCGGC
>NZ_JAKFEF010000003.1:0-63648 GCF_036675785.1 Aromatoleum sp. | reverse complement strand
AACAGGACCGTGAAACAAGACCGCGCCGATGATAGTGCCCAGCCGGGTGTGAAAGTAGGTCATCGTCAGACTACCCAATCCAAAAAGCCGCTTCTCGAAAATCGAGAAGCGGCTTTTTACGTTTACCCTAAAACGAGCCGCCGTGACTTGGGTGAGTGCTTGGGGCAGAATTCCTGTTCTTCCCTGGGTAACGGAATCGAATGGATTTTGATCTGCTGATTGTCGGCGGAGGACTTGCAGGCGCGAGCCTGGCTGTGGCGTTGCGGGGAAGCCGTTGGCGAATCGCAGTCGTCGAGGTGAGGCCGCAAACGCCCGTTTCAGGCTGGGATTCGCGAATCTATGCAATCAGCCCGGTCAACGTCGAGTTTCTTCGGGAAATCGGTGTATGGGAGCACCTCGATGCTTCTCGCATTGCGCCGGTGAACCGGATGTCGATACGAGGTGATGCGGGGGGTAATCTCGAGTTTTCGGCGTACGAGAGCGGGCTTTCCGAGCTTGCCTGGGTCGTTGAGTCGGGCCGGGTGCAGCGCGAGTTATGGGAGACGTTGCGCAGGCAGCACAACGTGACATTGCTGACCGGAAATGCGCCGATCGCCCTTTCGATCGACGATTCAGCGGCTACCGTCGATTTTGAAAACGGGAAAAAAGTTCGCGTCCGTCTCGTCGTCGGTGCAGACGGAGTGAACTCATGGGTCCGAGATCGGGCCGCGATTCAAGCTCGCGTCGTGCCGTACGACGAGGTCGGGGTCATCGCGAACTTCCGTACGGAGCGGGAACATCGCAATGTCGCGCATCAATGGTTCAGACGTGACGGAATCCTGGCGTTGCTTCCGCTGCCCGGGAAAACGGTGTCGATGGTCTGGTCGGCGCCGAATGCTCATGCCGCCGATTTGCTTCGATTGGATGCGAATCTGCTCTGCCGGCGCGTCGAGGATGCCGCTGAACGGGTGGTCGGGCGGATGGAGCTCGAGACCCCCGCGGCCGGCTTCCCTCTCAAGCTGATGCGAGTCGATACGACGGTGAAATCGAGAGTTGCGCTGGTAGGCGACGCGGCGCATGCAATCCACCCTTTGTCCGGGCATGGAATCAATCTCGGCTTTCAGGATGCGAAGGCGCTTGCCGATTTGCTCCGGACGTTGCCGGCGTGGCGGGATCCGGGCGAGATTTCGACGCTCAGGGCTTACGCACGCGGTCGTGCCGAGGAGCCTTTCCTGATTCAATACACCACTCACGGCCTGAACCGCCTATTCGGTTCGGATAGTTCGTTGCTCTCGGTGCTCCGCAATGTCGGAATGAACCTCACCGGCAGTCTGCCTGTCGTACGCAACGCTTTGATACGCTACGCGGTCAGCGGACGTTTTTGATTTCTGGAGATATCGATGTTCTCGCAAGCACTTCGTTTGGCGTCCGTCGCCGCATTCTTGACTGTCGCTACGATAGGGGGGGCCCATGCGGACGAGGCCAGCGTTCGGAAGGCCGTCGAAGGATTCATCGGCTCGCCGGCCGTCGAGTCCGTGGCGAAGACTCCTTACGGTGGGCTCTATGAGATCGTCCTGAAGAGCGGCGAGCTTGTTTACACCGACGAGAAGGCGAGCTTTCTCATCGACGGGCGAATCATCGATACGAAGACGCGGCGCGATGTCACCCAGGCACGAATGACTCAACTCTCGGCAATCGATTTCTCGACGCTGCCGCTCGAGCAGGCGATCAAACAGGTCCGCGGCAGCGGCAAACGTGTGCTCGTGTCATTCGAGGACCCGAATTGCGGATACTGCAAGCGACTCGGCAAGGAACTGACGCAATTGAAGGACGTCACGATCTACACATTCCTGTATCCGATTCTGAGTCCGGACTCGACCGAGAAATCGCGCAACATCTGGTGTGCAAAGGACAAGGCGAAGACATGGAGCGACTGGATACTGGACGCAAAAGTGCCGGCGGCCGCGAATTGCGACAGCTCGGTCGTGGACCGCAATATCGCGCTTGGACAGAAGCTCAGGATCAACGGCACTCCGACGCTCTTCCTTGCCGACGGTCGCCGCCTGGGTGGATATATGCCGGCCGCCGAACTCGAGCAGGCGCTCTCCGAAGTCGCGAAATAATCCGCGTTGTTGCCGCTCCCCGCCTGTCGCGTTCCGAGCGGGTTCCCTTAGTGCGGCGCCTCGCCAGCGGGAAGCAGTACCCACATCTGTCCTTGCTGGCGCATCTTTCCGGCCATCGCGCCGGCCTCGGGGCCGAAACCCCAGAATAGATCGGCACGAACGGCACCTTTGATTGCGCCGCCCGTGTCCTGCGCGAGCATCAGCCGGCAAAGAGGACGCTCGGACATCGGCCAGGTCGTCGCGAGAAAAACCGGCGCGCCGAGCGGGATGGTGCGCGGGTCGACCGCAATGCTCCGTTCTTCGGACAACGGAACGCCGAGGGCGCCGACGGGGCCTCCCGGGCTCGGCGGCAATTCCCGGAAGAACACGTAGCTCGGGTTCGCGTGAAGCAATTCGGACAGGCGCCGGGGATTCTCCCGCGCCCAGTTCCTGATGCCCTCCATCGAAGCCTTTTCGACCGGGAGTTCCCCTTGCGCGATGAGCCAGCGTCCGATCGATTGGTAAGGATGGCCGTTCTGGTCGGCGTAACCGATGCGGACTCGCGATCCGTCCGGCAGTTCGACGCGCCCCGACCCCTGCACTTGCAGGAAGAACAGGTCGATCGGGTCGGCGGCCCAGAGGAGCGTCGGAGCGGGCGATTCCGGCATGCGGTCGAGTTCGGCGCGGGTCCAGTACGGTACGACTTTGTTGCCGACAATCCGTCCCCGAAGGCGCAGGTTGCGCGTTTCGGGATAGAGATCGCCGAAGTCGATCGTGAGCATGTCGCGCGGCACGCCGTGGACCGGCCAGGGGTACCGTTCAGAGCGGGTGCGGCTGCCCTTGATCAGAGGCTCGTAATAACCCGTGATGAGCCCGTCGCGGCTCCCGTTCGCATTCACGACCGCCCAGGGTTGGAAGCGCGCCTCGATGAACTTGCGGACGACGGGGGTGGCGGGCTTGTCGCCCAGTGCCTTTGCCGCGTCGCACGGCGTCTGCCAACGCGGCTGCCGGGCGAAAGCCTTGCAGGATTCGAGCAACGCAGGCCATGCGCGCGCGTGATCGTCCTCCGTCCAGCCGGGTAGATCGCTCCAGGCTGCGGGCTGCAAAGGCTCGGCGGGTCGGGGCGGGACGGGTTCGGCAGAGGGGGAGGCAGGGCAAACTGGGCAAGCCGCGCAGGACTTTGCGGGTGGGCAGACTCGTTCTGGTGAAGGTTGCCCACCGGGCTCGATCGCAGGTGCTGAGACGCGGCTCGCGCAACCCGCGAGAAATCCGAGGGCGCCGGCGCACAGCAGAAAACGCATTCGGTAAGCCGTGGTGTGCCGTTTCATCAGGGGGATCGGATAGACTCGGAGGTCGGACCGGCGAGTATACCCGGCTGTGATCGGGTTCCTGCGGGAGAACGGGATGTGGGTGATTTTTCTGGAAGCAGGCGTCGCGGTCGCGTTGTTGTTCATCATCGTCTGGGCAACGTGGCCGAAGCGCGGTGGCATGGCGGGAAAAGACAAGGATGAATGATGTAGCGAATCTGCTCGCGCGGGCCGAGTGCCTGATCGAGCGAATCGAAGGCTTGCTGCCGGCTCCTGCCGCCGCTCCGGACTGGACTTCGGCAAATGCGTTCTTCTGGCGGCGAAGGCACGGAAGCGGCGTCCTGCTGCCCGTCACTCGCCCTCATTCGATCCGGCTCGCGGATCTGTGCGACGTCGAGCAGCAGAAGGCCCGGATCGACCAGAACACGCGACAGTTCCTTGCGGGGCGACGCGCGAACAACGTGCTGCTCACTGGCGCGCGCGGGACCGGCAAATCGTCGCTGGTGAAGGCTCTGCTCAACGAATACGCGGATCGCGGACTGCGCCTGATCGAGGTCGACAAGGAGGACTTGAAGGACCTGCCGGAGATCGTCGAACTCGTCGCCGCGCGGCCCGAGCGTTTCATCCTGTTCTGCGACGACCTGTCCTTCGAGGAGACCGAGCCCGCCTACAAGGCGTTGAAGAGCGTGCTGGACGGGTCCATTGCGGCCGTGCCCGACAATGTCCTGATCTACGCGACGTCGAATCGCCGGCATCTCATGCCCGAGTATCACGACGAAAATCTTCTGGCGCGGCACGTCGATGGTGAAGTGCATCCGGGCGAGGCGGTCGAGGAGAAAATCTCGCTGTCGGAACGCTTCGGCCTATGGGTTTCGTTCTACCCGTTCAGCCAGGACGAGTATCTGACCATCGTGTCGCACTGGCTGAAGGAGTTCGGACTGGACGCGGCGGCGATTGCCGACGCGCGTCAGGAGGCGTTGCAATGGGCGCTGATGCGCGGGTCGCGTTCGGGGCGCGTCGCGTGGCAGTTCGCGCGCGACCATGCGGGGCGCTGCGAGTGACGAGATGTCGATGACGAAGCGGGTTGAAGTCGCAGCGGGCGTGATCACGCGGACGGATGGCAAGTTTCTGCTCGGTCAGCGGGCGGGGGACACGTTCTATCCTGGGTACTGGGAGTTTCCTGGCGGCAAAGTCGAGCCCGGCGAGTCGGCCGCCGCGGCGTTGATCCGCGAACTGGACGAGGAACTGGGGATCCGCGTGCGAAAGATCCGTCCCTGGCTGACGCGCGAGCACCGCTACGAACACGCCCACGTCCGCCTGCATTTTTTCGACGTCGCCGAATGGGACGGCGAAGTCGTCGATCACGTCCACAGCGCCTTGTCGTGGGAGCCGATCGAGAATCCTTCGGTCGCGCCGATGCTCCCGGCGAACGGACCGATCCTGAAAGCGTTGCGGTTGCCTCGTCTGATGGCGATCACCCAGGCGGCGGAGATCGGTGTCGAACGCCAGCTCCATCTCCTCGACGTCGCGCTCGCCGAAGGCTTGCGGCTGATCCAGATCCGGGAGCCGTCGATGGCCGGCGCCGAATTCGCGTCGTTCGCCTCGGAGGTGGTGCAGCGGGCCCGGTCACACGGCGCGCTCGTCGTGCTCAACGGGTCCTTGGACCTCGCACGCGCGATCGGCGCGGATGGCGTCCATCTTCGGTCGGCCGAGCTCGCGCGCCTCGAAGTGCGTCCGCCATTCGTGTGGGTGGGCGCTTCGTGCCATGAGCGACGCGAACTCGAGCGGGCGGCGATGCTCGGGCTCGATTACGCGCTGCTAGGCGCGGTGAAGCCGACCGCGACCCACCCGGGTCAGCCTTCGCTCGGCTGGGGTGGGTTCGGAAGGCTGTTCGGCGATTTGCCGATGCCGGTGTTCGCGCTCGGAGGTGTGGCGCGCGCGGACATGACCACTGCCCGGGACATCGGCGCGCACGGCATTGCGGGGATTCGTGGGATCTGGCCTCAGTCGTCGTGACGATTGTCGGTCGACAGGTCGTCGGGACGCCCACCGTCGGGGACGCGATAGTCTTCCGCCGCCCAGGCGCCGAGATCGATTTGCTTGCAGCGTTCGGAGCAAAACGGCCTGAACCGGCTCTCTGGAGTCCATTTCACCTTCGCGCCGCATTGCGGGCAGTTCACCGTACGTATCTTGGTCATCGGATGACGTTCGCCGTTACAGACTGCAAAAGGTGATCTCGAAGGGCACGTCGCGCTCCACCTGCCGCGGCCTGATCACCGTCTCGGACAGCATGAAGCGGACGTTCAGCGCGTATTTGTTCGCGCTGATTTCCGGCACGACGGCCTCTGTCGGGGCCAGCCGCAACCGCAGCATTTGCGCGCTGCGGCCGCTCATCGTCAGCTGGAAGGTTCCGCCGCGTGCGACCTGCATTTCGGGCCGCCCGCTCGCGCGCAGCAGGCGCAATACGATCGCCAGGCCTTCGCGGATCGGAATCATCGGGCGGATCCAGCCTTCGAGGTCCTCCCGGCGCTGATCCGGCTCGCGGTTCAGCCAGAAGTGGTACGAAGGCAGGTCGAACTGGCAGACGCCGCCCGGGATCGACGCGCGGCTTCGAATTGCCATCAGCCATTCGTTTTCCCGCAGGTACTGGCCGATCTTCCCGGCCATCGCGAGCAGCGACGACGACGCCTGTTCGATCTCGTAGAGCGCGCCCGACAGCGCCTGTTCGGAAATTTCAGGGTTGTTGCGGAACGAAAGGAGGATTTGACGCTGCCGCTCGAGTTCCTGAACGAGATCGACTTTGAGATCCGCCCGCCCCGCCACCTCGAGCGCTTCGAACAGCGTCAGCAGCGCCGTATGGTGGTCCTGGGGCGCGTCTCCACGGGAAAAATGGGCGATCTTGCTGTACAGATCCTCCAGGCGCAGGAGCGTACGGATGCGCTCATTCAGAGGATATTCGTAGCTAATCACCGCATTGCGCCCGAAAAATGGCGATCTCCTGTGTGGGTGCGCGGATGATAGCACAGGGCAAAATGCCCGAATCCCCAGGGGGCTACATTCGACGCACGACGGCTTCCCGAGCGCCTCTTCACGGCGAATCAGGCCCGTTTCGACGCGGCTTCGAGGTATTTTTCGTGCAACCGGTTCACTTGCGCGTGCAAGGTGGCGAGGCTCGTGCTGTTGTCGATGACGTCGTCGGCGGCGGCGAGCCGTTCGTCCCGGCTGACCTGAGCCGCGATGATCGTCCTGACTCGCGCTTCTTCCAGCCCGTTGCGCAGCATTACGCGCGAGACCTGCATTTCGACCGGGCAGTCGACGACGCAAATCCGGTCGCAGCGCTCGCGGTAGGACTTCGATTCGATCAGCAGCGGGACGCCGAGAACGACGTAGGGACTGTCGGCCGCGCCGATCAGACGTTCGCATTCGTCGCGGATGGCCGGGTGCAGGATCGCTTCGAGCCGGCGACGGGCGTCCGGGTCCGAGAAGGCGAGTTCGCGCATGACGACGCGATCGAGCGCGCCCTCGGGCGTGATCACGGCTTCGCCGAACGCTGCGCGGATCGGCCCGATCGCCAGGCCGCCTGGCGCAGTCAGTCGATGTGCGACGGCGTCGGTGTCGATGACGGTGGCACCGAGGGCGGCGAAGCGGTCGGCGGCAGCGCTCTTGCCGCTGCCGATGCCCCCGGTGAGGCCGATAATGTAGGGACGGAGGGTCATGGTGTGCATTCGCTTCGGGTTGCGCCGGCGCGGGCCCCTGCCCGCGATTTTTCCAGCGTTGCGAGCGCGGCGGCGGGACCGCGCAACTCGATTCTATAGACGGTTGCGGTTCGGGGCGCGACCCCCGCCTCGCGGACGCCCTTGTTGCGCAGGAAGGCGAAATGCTGCTGCGCCTTCGCCTCGGTCTTGAAGAGCCCCAGCGACACCGCGAACCGGTTCGGGCCAGGTTCCTGGACGATGAAATATTCGGTGATGCCGAGCGCGCGCAAACCCTCGATCCTGCGTTCGGCCCCTTCGCGCCCGCCTTCCGCGGGAATCCGCACCCACCACCCGGTCGGCGTGCTGGTCGTGCTGCGGCGGACACCGAGGTCGGGCTGTGTCGACTGCAGCGAGGCGATCAGTGCGTCTGCCTGGGACTCGGCGAGGCCGGAATAGGCGACGCAGGCCTGCGGCGGTGGTTCGGGTGCGCGGGAGGGGGACGTGTCGGCCGGAAGGGCCGCCGCGTCCGGCGCGGCGCGATCCGGCTGGCCAGGTTCTTGGGCGGCTGCGGGTGAGGGGGAAGGTGGGGGAGCGGGCAGGGCCGCCTGCGTTTGCGCGGGCGCCCCCGGCTCCTCCGGCGCGCCGAGCGCGATGCGCTGCGGGTTCAGCTGATTGCTGAGCCGTTCGGGTTCGCCCCGCGACGATGGCGTGCCGAGCCAGCCCTGCGCGGACGCGAGCGCGAGCAGGTTCAGCAGTACGAGAACCACGAACAGCAGACGCATCGCGCGAACCGTTCCGCTTTCGCCGCCGGGCAGCCGTCCGTCCCTTCCGGTCGTTCAGTCGAACTTCGGCAGATGTGCGAGCGACTCGGCGACGGCTTCGGCCGGATAGTCGTAGTTTTCCAGCTGGCCGGCAAAGTACCGTTCGTACGAGCTCATATCGAAATGTCCGTGACCGGTGAGGTTGAAGAGGATCACCTTCGGCTCCCCGGTTTTCTTGCATTTGATCGCCTCGTCGATCGCAGCACGGATCGCGTGGCACGCCTCCGGCGCCGGGATGATGCCCTCGTTGCGCGCGAACAGCACGCCGGCTTCGAAAGTCGCAAGCTGTGGCACGGCGACCGCTTCGAGCAGGCCTTCGTGAAAGAGCTGCGACACGAGCGGCGAGTCGCCGTGGTAGCGCAGTCCGCCGGCGTGGATCCCGGGGGGCATGAAGTCGTGGCCGAGCGTGTACATCTTCATCATCGGCGTGAAGCCCGAGGCGTCGCCGAAGTCGTAGGCGTACTCGCCTTTCGTCAGCGTCGGGCAGGACGTCGGCTCGACCGCGACGCAGCGCAGATTTTGCGCCCGCCGGTCGCCGGCCGCCTTGTCGGCGAGGAACGGGAACGCGATGCCGCCGAAGCTCGACCCGCCGCCGCATGGCCCGAACACGACGTCGGGGTAGAGCCCGATCTTGTCGAACTGCTTCTTCGCTTCGAGGCCGATGATGCTCTGGTGCAGCAGCACGTGGTTCAGCACCGAACCGAGCGTGTAGTTCGTGTCGGCGCGGCCGGCGGCTTCCTCGACAGCTTCCGAGATCGCGAGGCCGAGTGAACCCTGGTTGTCGGGGTCCTTCGCGAGCGCGGCCCGGCCGGTCTGCGTCAGCTCCGACGGGCTCGCGAACACTTCGGCGCCCCAGGTCTGCATCATCAGGCGTCGATAGGGTTTCTGGTGATAGCTGACCTTGACCATGTAGACGCGCACTTCGAGGCCGAACATCTGGCCCGCGAACGAGATCGACGAGCCCCATTGCCCCGCGCCGGTCTCGGTGGTCAGCCGCGCGATGCCGGCCTGCTTGTTGTAGAACGCCTGCGGCACCGCCGAGTTCGGCTTGTGCGAGCCGGCCGGCGACACGCCCTCGTACTTGAAGAAGATCTTCGCCGGCGTGCCGAGCGCGCGTTCGAGGCGCATCGCGCGCATCAGCGGACTCGGCCGCCACACCTTGTACACTTCGCGCACCTCGTCCGGAATCGGCACCCAGCGCGCGGCGCTCATCTCCTGCTCGAGGATCTGCGGCGGGAAGATCGCCAGCATCTGTTCGGGACTGACCGGCTTGCCGTCGGCCGCGAGCGACGGCGTCGGCGGGTTCGGCATGTCGGCGACGACGTTGTACCAGTGCGTCGGGATCTCGCTCTCTTCGAGCAGGATGCGGGTCGGTTCGCTCACGTTATCTATTCCTCGGTGCGAGTGTGGATGGTTCGTTCGGCGGCACATGACGGATGCGCAGCGTCGTTGGACGAGGCTTCGCCGGCGACGACTGCCAGTCCCTTCAGGACGAGGTTGTCGACCGGGCTGCACGGGATCGCGAGCTGTCCGGCGAGCCGCGCCGCGGCGCCGCCGCTCAGCACGCAGCGCGCCCCGGGCATGTTCGCGATCTCGCGGAACATCCGCTCGATCGCGCCGAGCTGCGCGTGTCGGCAGCCCGAGCGGATCGCATCGGCGGTGTTGCGCGGCGTGCGGACGTATTCGCCGTCGGCGAATGGGAGCTGCGCGGTATTGCCGGCCAATGCGCGCCGCATCAAGTCCTCGCCGGGCAGAATCAGACCGCCCAGGAAGTCGCCGTCGGCGTCGAGAATGTCGACCGTCGTCGCGGTCCCGGCATTCACGACGAGGCACGCGGTCCGATAAAGCGCGCGCGCGCCGATCAGCGCGGCCCAGCGGTCGGCGCCAAGTTGCGACGGGTCGTCGTAGCGATTGCGGACCCCGAGGCATTCCGCCGAAGGCGCGAGCCACTCGGGGACCGGCGCGACGCCGTCGAGGGCGCGCGCGATGCCCGAGGCGACGGTGGCGCCTGCGACATTCGCCCCGAATACCCGCCGCAAGCCCCGGTGTTCCGCCGCAATCCGGGTGAACCTCGCGGTGTCTTGATGGCCGAGCGTGCCTTCGACAACCCACCGCCCCGCGTCGACGACGCCCCACTTGACCCGCGTGTTGCCGCCGTCGATCAGCAGAATCATGTCGCGATCCTCAGCGACACTTCGCCGGACAGGATGCGTACGAGTCCGTCGTCGGTGCGCACGAGTAGCGCGCCGTCCTCATCGACGCCTGCGCAGATGCCGGTGATCTCGTGCTGGTCGCCGCTGATCCGCACCGGCAGGTCGGCGAACGCGTTGCGTTGCTGCCACGCGCCGCGCAGCGCCGCGAAACCGGCGGCCGCGTAGGTGTCGAAAAGCCTATGAAGCTCGATCAGCAGCGCCGCCAGCAGAAGGTTGCGGTCTGGCAGCGGGTCGAGATGGTGTCCAAGGTCGGTCACGCCGGTCTGCTCGGGAAGCGAGAAATCGGCGGGCAGTCGCAGGTTCAGGCCGAGGCCGACGACCGCGGTCGGCGGACGGCCGCGCCCGGGCAGCAGTTCGACGAGGATGCCGGCGAGCTTGTGCCCATGGACGAGGACGTCGTTCGGCCACTTCAGCTGGAGTCCCTCCACGCCGAGCTTTTCGAGCGCCCGCACCACGGCCAGGCCGGCAACGAGCGAAAGGCCGGCAGGCACGGGGGCGCCCGGCCGAAAACGCCAGCGGGTCGAAAAGGTGAGACTCCCGCCCGGCCACGACTGCCATTGCCGCCCGCGGCGGCCGCGGCCCGCGGTCTGGCATTCCGCGACGACGACCTCGACAGGACCGTCGTCGGGCTGGGCGGCATCCATCAGTTCGCTGTTCGTCGACGCGCATTCCGGAACAATGCGCAGCGCGAATGCGGACGCCAGCGCGCCGAGATGACGGACGACGGCATCGGACGAAAGCGGCAGGTCGGAATTGGAAAGGCTCAAGCCTGCGTTCCCGTGTCAGGAGGTGAAAGCCGGCATTATCCGTTATTGGCAGGCTGCGCACGAGCCCGAAGTCCTGCCGGGGCGCCGCATGGGTGTGCGGGGCACCTCCGCGGACCGCAAGAACAGGTGCCGCGCCGCGCCGGCAGGCGCCGCTACTCGCCCTCGTCCGCGTCGTGCCCCGGGTGCCGCGCCTCGTCCATGCCGAGATCGTGGATCTTGCGCGTGATCGTGTTCCGGCCGATGCCGAGCAACTGCGCGGCGTCGATCCGGCGCCCGCCGGTCGCCGTCAGCGCCCGGCGGATCAGCGTGCGCTCGAAGTCGCGCGTGAGGCGGTCGAAGACTTCTCCCGGCGCGCTCGCGATCAGGCGGTCGGCCTCGGTCGCGAGTCCCTCGGACCAGCTCACCGGCGCTTCTCGGTCCGGCCGGTCGCGCATCTCGGGCGGGAGGTCGGCGACCTCGACGGTCTGCCCGGGCGCCATCACCGTGAGCCAGTGACACAGGTTTTCGAGCTGGCGGACGTTGCCCGGGAAGGGCTGCGCCTGAAGATACTTGATCGCCGCCTCGGAAACCCGCTTCGCGTCGACGCCCAATTCCTGCGCTCTCTTCTGCAGAAAATGACGGACGAGGATCGGGATGTCCTCGCGCCGCTCGCGCAGCGCCGGCAGCCGCAGGCGGATCACGTTCAGGCGATGGAAGAGATCCTCGCGGAACAGGCCCTGGCGGACGCGGTCCTCGAGGTGCTGGTGCGTCGCCGCGATCACGCGGACGTTCGCGCGGATCGGCTGCTGGCCGCCGACGCGATAGAAGTGATTGTCGGACAGCACGCGCAGCAGCCGCGTCTGCAGTTCGGCCGGCATGTCGCCGATTTCGTCGAGGAACAGCGTGCCGCCGTCGGCTTGTTCGAACCGGCCGCGACGCTGCGCTGCCGCCCCGGTGAAGGCGCCGCGCTCGTGACCGAAGAGTTCGGATTCGAGCAGGTCGCGCGGAATCGCGGCGGTGTTGATCGCGATGAAGGGCGCGTCGCGTCGCGGGCTGTGCCGATGCAGCGCGCGCGCGACGAGTTCCTTGCCGGAGCCCGATTCGCCGTTGATCAGAACGGTCGCGTGCGACTGCGCGAGTCGGCCGATCGCCCTGAACACCTCCTGCATCGCCGGTGCCTGGCCGAGGATTTCGGGGGCGAGCGGGGCTTCCGCGTGCGCACCTTCCTGGTGCGAGTTCTGGTGCAGCGCCCGCTGCACGAGCGCGACGGCCTGGTCGACGTCGAACGGCTTCGGCAGATACTCGAACGCGCCGCCCTGAAACGCGGAGACGGCGCTTTCGAGGTCCGAGTACGCCGTCATGATGATGACGGGCAGCTGCGGGTAGAGCGCCTTGACGCGTTGCAGCAGCGAAAGGCCGGAGTCGCCCGGCATGCGGATGTCGGAAACGAGCACTTTCGGCGGTTGCGGCGCGGTTTCGAGCGCGATCAGCGCCTCGTTCGCCGACGCAAAGCTGCGGTGCGCGATGTCCTCGCGGGCGAGGGCCTTTTCGAGCACCCAGCGTATCGAGCGGTCGTCATCGACAATCCAGACAGTGTTCATCGGCATGCACTTTTTTGGTGCGACCGCGCTTCGCCTATGCACGGTCGGTGATCGGCAGCAGGATGCTGAAGCAGGTTTGGCCGGGGCGGCTGTCCACTTCGATCATCCCCTGATGCTGCTCAACGAAGCTCTGCGCCAGGGACAGGCCCAGACCGCTTCCGCCCTCCCGCCCCGAAACCAGCGGATAGAAGATCTTGTCACGGATCTCTTCCGGAATGCCGGGGCCGTTGTCGATCACTTGCAATTCCAGTGCCAGCTTGAATCGCCGCTTCGCGAGCGTGACTTGGCGCGCGACGCGGGTCCGCAAGCGGATCTCGCCGTGGCCCTGCATGGCTTGCGCGGCGTTGCGCACGATGTTGAGGATCGCCTGGATCAATTGCTCGCGGTCGGCGGTGAATTCGGGCAGGCTCGTGTCGTAGTCGCGGCGTATCTCGAGGTCCGGGAACTCCGCGAGGATCAGGCGCCGGACGCGTTCGAGCACGTCGTGGATGTTGAGCTGGCCCGGCCGCATCATGCAGTGGGACGTGAGCAGGCGGTTCATCAGCTCCTGCAGCCGGTCGGCTTCGGCGATGATCACCTCGGTGTACTCGCGCAGCTGAGGATCGGCGAGTTCGCGCTCGAGCAGCTGCGCGGAGCCCCGGATCCCGCCAAGCGGGTTCTTGATCTCGTGCGCGAGATTGCGGATCAGTTCGCGGTTCGCCTGCTGCTGTTGCAGCAGTTGCTCTTCGCGCGCGACGCGCAGCTGCGCGTCGATCGGGCGGAATTCGAGCAGCAGGCGCACGCCGGCCGCATGGGCCGGGCTCACCGTGCAGTCGAGATGCAGCGGATCGGCGTTTTGGCGCGCGATCTTCAGATCCTGCCCGGTGTAGCTCCAGTTTTGTCGCAACGCATTGTCGAGCGCCGCGGCGAGGCCGGTCGGCTCGCCGAGGAGTGTCGACAGCGGCATGCCGAGCAGCCGCCGATGGCTGACCGCGAAGAGGTTTTCGGCGCCCGCATTGAGGTAGCGGATCACGAGCCGATCATCGACGAGGACAACGGCCGACGAGAGCAGATCCAGTCCCGAAAACGGTCCGGAGGAGAGGCTGGGGCGAGGAGTGAGGGTCATGGATGCGCGTCTTGGAAGTCGAAGCCTCTCGCAATAAACGCGCCAGTCGCTGCACTACCTGAGCGCGCCGATTTCCTTCTTCAGCGCCTCGACATTGCGCTGGTGCAGTTCGACCCGGTCCCGGTAGGGCTGCAGGCGTTCGGCCTTCTTCGCCGGATTGAGCGACGAGTAGCTCGTCCCGTCCGCGCGCTGGCGCCGGGCGTTGCGGTCCTCGGGGGCGTCGCGCTTTTCCTCCTCATCGAGCTTCGCGAGCGCGGCGTCGAGCGCGCTTTGCTCGGCTGCGAGTTCCTTTTCGAGCACCTGCCGGCGCGTGTCGTCGCGTGCGCGCTGGGCTTCCGGCGCGACGCGGGGGAAATCCGAGGGCGTCGTGGTCGACTTCGCCGGGGCGCGCGGTGGCGGCACGGGAACCGTCGAAACGGGCTGGTCGCTCAGTTCCTTGCAGCCGCGTCCAAGCGTCCGGTCGTTGGTGTAGGTCACGCTGCCGTTGGCATCGATACATTTATAGACGCTCGCGTGGGCGAGCGGCGCGAGGACGAGCGCCAGGAGAGCGGGCAGCAGTCGCTTGTCGATCATGGGGGAGGGCGTCACGTCCCGTGCAGGTTTCGAGGCCCGTAGCGCGGGGCGCCGCGGAATCGCGGACGATTAGAACGCATAAAAAAAGGACGGGCAATGCCCGTCCTTCTTCCCTGCCCGAAATCGCGAACGATTACAGGCTGTAGTACATGTCGAACTCGACCGGGTGGGTCGTGATGCGCATGCGGTCGACTTCCTCCATCTTCAACTGGATGTATGCGTCGAGGAAGTCGTTCGAGAACACGCCCCCGCGGGTCAGGAACTCGCGGTCGTTGTCGAGATACTCGAGCGCCTGGTCGAGGCTCGTGCACACGGTCGGGATCTTCGCATCCTCTTCAGGCGGCAGGTCGTACAGGTTTTTGTCGGCCGGGTCGCCCGGGTGGATCTTGTTCTGGATACCGTCGAGGCCGGCCATCATCAGCGCCGAGAAGCACAGATACGGGTTCGCCAAGGGATCCGGGAAGCGCGACTCGATGCGGCGGCCCTTCGGGTTCGCGACATACGGAATGCGGATCGATGCCGAGCGGTTGCGGGCCGAGTATGCGAGCTTCGTCGGGGCTTCGTAGTGCGGCACGAGTCGCTTGTACGAGTTCGTGCCGGGGTTCGTGATCGCATTGAGCGCGCGCGCGTGCTTGATGATGCCGCCGATGTAGTACAGCGCGAGCTCCGACAGGCCGGCGTAGCCGTTGCCGGCGAAGAGGTTCTGGCCGTCCTTCCAGATCGACTGGTGCACGTGCATGCCCGAGCCGTTGTCGCCGACGATCGGCTTCGGCATGAAGGTCGCGGTCTTGCCGTACTGGTGCGCGACGTTGTGCACGATGTACTTCAGCACTTGGGTCCAGTCGGCGCGCTTCGTCAGCGTGCTGAACTTCGTGCCGATCTCGCACTGGCCGGCGTTCGCGACTTCGTGGTGATGCACTTCGACCGGAACGCCCGCCGCTTCGAGGGCGAGCACCATCGCGGCGCGCACGTCGTTGAGGCTATCGACCGGCGGGACCGGGAAGTAGCCGCCCTTGATGCGGGGCCGGTGACCGGTGTTGCCGCCTTCGAACTTGTCCGCCGTCGACCACGCGGCTTCTTCGGAGATGATCTTGCTATAGACGCCCGACATGTCGACCGACCACTCGACCGAGTCGAAAATGAAGAACTCGGGTTCCGGGCCGAAGAACGCGGTGTCGCCGATGCCGGTGCTTTTCAGGTAGGCCTCGGCGCGCTTCGCGATCGAGCGCGGGTCGCGGTCGTAGCCCTTGCCGTCCGACGGTTCGATGACGTCGCAGGTCAGCACCAGCGTCGTTTCGTCGAAGAACGGATCGACGTAGGCCGAACCCGCGTCCGGCAGCAGGATCATGTCGGAGGCCTGGATGCCTTTCCAGCCGGCGAGCGACGAGCCATCGAACGGGTGACCGTGTTCGAAGTGATCTTCCTCGAACGCCGAAACGGGCAGGCCGACGTGGTGCTCCTTTCCGCGCGTATCGGTAAAACGCAGGTCAACGAAGCGCACCTCGTTCTCCTGGATCATCTTCATGACTTCTTGAACGTTCATATTCACTCCTGGTGAGCTGACTCGATAGCAAATAACGATGAAACTGTCGCTGCGGGAAAGTAAGCAGTATCCGTGCCACGGCGTTTTCGGGCGTGCCCGGCATTGTGCCACAGCCGATTTGCGCCGCGGGCGCCCTTGCCGGAAATCCCGTAACGCGCGCAACCGCGCCGTTTTCGGCGTGTCCGGGCGTGGACATCGTGCAGCCGGAATGATGTGGTTGCACCCTGCTGGTGCGCCGTGCGCTTTCGTGCCGCATTTTGGTGCGATCTCGACGAAAAAGCCGATTTTGCGACCGGGGACATCGGTCCGGACAAGCGCTCGGGAGCCGCTGGCGTGGGCGGACCCTGGCCGGGGGCGATATACTTGTCAGCCTTCGATTCTATCCGGGTGACGGGATGGGGAAATTGAATGATCTGCTCGGGCTCGCGCGGCAGCGGGCGCAAGACATGGGCTTGCCCTACGCGGGCGCATTGACGCCGGCCGAAGCGCACGAAATCTGGCGATCGGCCCCCGGCGCGAAACTCGTCGATGTACGCACGCGCGCGGAGTGGGACTGGGTCGGGCGCGTGCCCGGCGCCGTCGAGATCGAATGGCTGAGCTACCCCGGCAACCAGCCGAATCCGCATTTCCTCGCGCAGTTGAAGCGCGAGGTCGATACCCAGTCGCTCGTGATGTTCATGTGCCGCTCCGGCGGGCGCTCCGACAAGGCGGCGCGTGCGGCGGCCGAGGCCGGGTATCCGGAATGCTACAACGTCCTCGAAGGTTTCGAAGGCGACCGCGATGCGAACGAACATCGCAACCGCATCGGCGGCTGGCGCCATGCCGGGCTGCCGTGGCGCCAGAGCTGAGCGGCGCCGAAAATCGCGGCGGCGGGCGGCACGCAACCGCCGCGAGTCGCCGTTGTCTCAAACTGAGCCTCCCGGCGAGGGAATCCTGAAGAGATACCGAATGACGCAAGTTGCACCCATCAATTTCGACCGATTCAACGCGCTGCGGGACGACGAGGCGCAGGAGCGCATCAGGGCCGCGCGCGCGCGGCTCGGTGACCGCGCAGTGCTGCTGTGCCACCACTATCAGCGCGCCGATGTGTATCAGCATGCCGATCTCACCGGCGACTCCTTGAAGCTCTCGAAGCTCGCGTCCCAGACCGACGCGGAGTTCATCGTGTTCTGCGGCGTGCATTTCATGGCCGAAGTCGCGGACATCATGTCCAAGCCGCACCAGAAGGCGATCCTGCCGGACCTCGCGGCGGGCTGTTCGATGGCCGACATGGCGAGCCTCGCGAAGGTCGAGCGCTGCTGGCGCGAACTCGCCGAGGTGCTCGGCACGCCCGACGCGCTGATCACACCGGTCACGTACATCAACTCGGCAGCGGACCTGAAGGCGTTCTGCGGCGAGCACGGCGGCATCGTCTGCACCTCGACGAACGCGCCGAAGATCCTCGACTGGGCATTCGCGCAGCGCGAGAAGGTGCTGTTCTTTCCGGACCAGCACCTCGGCCGGTGGACCGGCTACAAGAAAGGCATTCCGGTCGAGCAGATGGTCGTCTGGGACCCGGATCTCGAGCACGGCGGCCTCACGCGGGAGGAGATCCGCAACGCGAAGATCCTGCTGTGGAAGGGGCACTGTTCGGTGCACCAGATGTTCCAGGAAAGCCATATCCGCCGCTGGCGGATGCAGCACCCGGACGGCTTCGTGATCTCGCATCCGGAGAGCAGCCTCGAGGTGTGCATCAACTCCGACTACGTCGGCTCGACCGAGTACATCATCAATACTATCAAGGCGGGCGCGCCGGACACCCGCTGGCTCGTCGGCACCGAGTTGAACCTCGTCAACCGGCTCGCCGAGGAGGTCAAGCCGGAAGGCAAGATCGTGCAGTTCATGGCGCCGACCGTGTGCATGTGCTCGACGATGCAGCGCATCGACCCGCAGCATCTCGCGTGGACGCTCGAGAATCTGGCCGACGGCAACGTCGTCAATCACATCCAGGTGCCGGCGCACGAGGCCGAACGCGCGAAGATCGCGCTGGACCGGATGCTGGCGGTGTCGTGATGGGCGCGGCGCGAGGCGCAGGGCAGGGCCTGCGCGTCTGCACCTACAACATCCACAAGGGCTTTTCGCAGTTCAACCGGCGCATGGTCGTGCACGAGCTGCGCGAGCGCCTGCGTAGTCTCGACGTCGATCTCGTGTTCCTGCAGGAAGTGCAGGGCCTGCACCTCCGCCATGCAACCCGGCATGCGGACTGGCCGGGGGCGCCGCAGCACGAGTTCCTCGCCGAGGACGTGTGGCAGCAGACGGCGTACGGCGGCAACGCGGTCTACGATCACGGCCACCATGGCAACGCGATCCTCAGCCGCTTTCCGATCACGTTCTCGACCAATACCGATGTCTCGGACCACCGCTTCGAGCGTCGCGGATTGCTGCACTGTGAAGTCCAGGTACCCGACCTCGCGGCGCCGATCCATTGCGTGTGCGCGCACCTCGGCCTCACCGCGGGCAGCCGGCGCCGGCAGATGGAAGTCATCGCCGAGCGGATGGAGCAATTGGCGCCAGACGGCACGCCGCTGATCATCTGCGGCGACTTCAACGACTGGCGCAATCGCGCCGACAACCTGCTCGCGCGGCGGCTCGGCATGCGCGAGGCATTCGACAATGGCCGGGGCCAGCCCGCGCGCACTTTCCCGAGCACGGTTCCGGTGCTGCGGCTCGACCGGATTTACGTCCGGGGCTTCGGCGTACGGCACGCGCAGGTTCACTGCGGTCTGCCGTGGTCACAAATTTCCGATCATGCGGCACTGACTGCCGATCTGGAGCCTCGCGTGTGAGCGAGTTTCTCGACGGCAATGCGATCACGCTGCTCGAGAATGGCGGAGACTTCTTCCCGGCGCTGCAACAGGCGATCGACGCCGCGTCGAAGGAAGTCTTCCTCGAAACCTACATCTTCGAAAACGACGAAACCGGCAGCCGCATCGCCGCCGCGCTGCGCCGGGCCGCGCTGCGAGGGGTTGCGGTGCGCCTGCTCGTCGACGGCTTCGGCGGACGCCAGTTCGTCCGCGGCCTGATGGCCGAAATGATCCCGGACGGTGTTGGCGTGCTGATCTACCGTCGGGAGTTGCGCGCCTTTCCGTTGCGGCGTCACCGCCTGCGGCGCATGCACCGCAAGCTCGCGGTCATCGATGGCGAGGTCGCCTTCGTCGGCGGCATCAACATCGTCGACGACTTGCAGGGCGGCAATCTCGCGCGGCCCCGCTACGATTACGCCGTTCGTGTCGAAGGTCCGCTGCTCGGGCCGATCGTCGAGTCCGTGCATCACCTGTGGCGACTCGTATCGTGGGCCCGGCTGCGACGCCGGCTGCGCGAGCCGCTCATCGCCCCTGCGCGGCTCACGCCTGCGGGAACGATGCGCGCCGCCTTCGTCACCCGCGACAACTTCCGTCGGCGCCGTGAAATCGAGGACGCGTACCTCGGTGCGATCGCCGGGGCGAAGCGCGAAGTCGTGATCGCGTGCGCGTATTTCTTTCCCGGGCGCCGGTTCCGGCAGGCGCTCGTCGACGCCGCCGACCGGGGGGTGGAAGTGGCGCTGCTGCTCCAGGGTGTTTCGGACCATCCGATGCTGTGCTACGCGACGCGCGCGCTGTATCCCTTCTTTCTCGACCACGGCATCCGGCTCTACGAATATCACGACAGCGAACTGCACGCGAAGGTCGCTGTCGTCGACGACCGCTGGGCGACCGTCGGTTCGAGCAACATCGATCCGTTCAGCCTGCTGCTCGCGCGCGAGGCCAACGTCGTCGTCGAGGACGCCGGCTTCGCGACGCGGCTGCGCGAGAGCCTCGGCCGCGGCATGGCGAGCGGCGGGAGGCCGCTGTGCCGCGAGGACTGGCGACGTCTGCCGGCGGTGCGCCGGATCGCGAGCTGGCTCGCGTACCAGATCGTCCGCCTTGCGATCGGCGTCGCCGGCTACCGCGGCAAGCATTGACGCCGTCGCGGCGCGCCTGAACTCCCGCGCCTCTTTCGTACTCTACGTTTCGTTGGCCAACCCCGCCGCCGGCCCCGACAGGATCTTTTCGGGCCAGCCGGCTCGCGCCGGCGCCCCGGAACCGGTTGCCGGACCGCGATCGGACCGCGCCGCCGTCGCGATTCGTCCCGCTGCGGCGATAGCAACGGAGCCCGCGTGATGGACCGTCCCACGATTTCCGTGATTACCGGAGCGAGTCGCGGTCTGGGCCGTGCCGCCGCGCATCGCCTCGCGACGATGGAAAACCAGCTTGTGATCGCGACCGGGCGGCGCGACGAGGATCTGGCGTCGCTTCGCGCGAAGCTGCAGATGAGCGGTCACAGTATCGAGACGCATCGGCTCGATGTCACCGACGACGCTTCGGTCGCCGCGCTGCGGGACTGGATCGCGCAGCGCTTCGGCCGGGTCGACATGCTGATCAACAACGCCGGCATCCTTCTCGACCGCCATTCGACCAGCATCCTCGACCTGCCGCTCGACACGCTGCGCGAGACGCTCGAGACGAACCTGTTCGGCGTGCTGCGCGTGACCCAGGCGCTGGTGCCGCTGATGCGCAGCAGCCGCGCGGGGCGCGTCGTGAATCTCGCTTCGTCGATGGGGCAGCTCGCCGAGATGGACGGGGGCTCGCCGGCCTATCGCATCTCGAAGACGGCGGTGAACGCGGTGACACGGATTCTCGCCGTCGAAACGGCGAACACCGCCATCAAGGTGAATTCGGTCTGCCCGGGCTGGTGCCGGACGAACATCGGCGGCACCGAGGCCCCGCGTTCGCCGGAGGAGGGCATCGACACCGTCGTCTGGCTCGCGACCTTGCCCGACGATGGCCCGACCGGCGGCTTCTTCCGCGACCGCGCGCCGATTGCGTGGTGAATGGCGCCGGTCAGCGCATCAGCGCCCGCCGACACGTCGTCAGTATTCAAGCCGGCCCGGGCGGGCCCGCCGCCTGCCGCGGAATACCCGTGGGCGACCAGTGGTCGAGCGCCCATCGCCGGATTTCGGTCAAGGCGGCGCCCCGCAGCGCCGCCGGCGGATTCTGGCCCAGAAACGCGAGCGCCCCCAGCCATGCATCCGGAGCGACGAGATCGTCGACCGGCAGCGCGAGCGTCTGCTTCGACAGCTTCTCGCCGGCCGCATTCACGACGACGGGCAGATGCGCGTAAGTCGGCGTCGGGTGGCCGAGCAGATGCTGGAGGTGGATCTGCCGGCCGGTCGAGCCAAGGAGATCCGCGCCGCGCACGACGTCGGTGACGCCGGCCGCGGCATCGTCGACGACGACGGCGAGCTGGTAGGCGAACTGCCCGTCGCCGCGCAGCACGACGAAATCGCCGACCTCGGTCGCGAGGTCCTCTTCCTGGTGGCCCTGGATCCGGTCGTCGAATTCGATCCGCCCCCCGACCCGCACGCGCCACGCATGTGCGCGCCGACCGGGCGGCAGCCCGCCACGGCAGGTGCCGGGGTAGATCCGCGAGCCGTCGCGCGCCAGCGCCGAATCGGCGATTTCGCGGCGCGTGCAGGCGCACGGAAAGACGTGGCCGGCGGCCTTCAGGCGTTCGAAGCCGTCGCGGTACTGGTCTAGCCGTGCGCTTTGCCAGACGACGTCGCCATCCCAGTCCAGACCGAAGCGTTCGAGCGTTTTCAGGATGCCGTCCGCGGCCCCCGGGACCGCGCGCGGCGCGTCGACATCCTCGATCCGAAGCAGCCACCGGCCGGCGCGCGAGCGGGCGTCGAGAAAGCTGCCGACGGCCGCGACCAGCGAGCCGAAATGCAGCGGGCCGGTCGGCGACGGCGCGAAGCGGCCGACGTAGGGGCGGTGCGCGGTCATCAGGCGACGGTGCGCGGTAGTGCCGGGTGCATCACGGTCCCGCCGAAGTCGGCATAGCGGGCCGGATGCAAGCCTGCGGACGCGAAGTCGGCGGCGAAATCGGCCGATGCGAGATAGTCGAGTTCGATTTCCCGTGGCGCGGTGAGGCTGTCGCACGCGAGCAGCGCCGCGTCGACGCGGCCGGGATGGACGTGAATGAGCGGGCGCGGGCCGGACTCCGCGAGGAAGGCCCGCATCAGGCGGCGGAACGGCACCCGGCCGGAAAAATCGTGCAGTCCGGCGAAGCCGTCGTTTGCAGGAAGGCCGGACGTGCGCAGCAAGCGATGTATACCGGCGCCTAGGGTCCCGATCAGCAGCGCCTTCGGCAGTGCGACGCGCCGCGCGACGCAGCGGCCGACCGCGTCGCGGCAGTCGCGGACCCATACGCGCCCGACCGGGTAGCGCCGCAACAACTCGTCGACGACTGCTTCGCGCACGCCGGGCAGGACGTGCACGTGCTGATGGCCGTCGAGATGGTCCGGCGGCGCGCCCCAGACGTCCTCGAACGCGTCGAGTTGCGCGCGAAGCTCGCCGAGCACCGCTTCACGGTCGAGCCGGTGGGTGAGGGCGCGCGGCAACAGTCGCGACAAAGACGGCAGCCGGTCGCCTTCGCGCAGCCCCGACGCGCGCGTCAGCGGCGCCTGGTCGGTCAGCGTCAGGTGCAGGCCGATGTCGGCCGGCTGGCGAGCGACGACGCCTCGCAGGTCAGGCGCGTGCGCGCGCCAGCCGGGCAGGGTCGTCATGCAACTCGTCGCCGACAGCCGCCCCGCGGCGATCAGGCCGCAGATCGCGTCGCTGACGCCCGGCGCGAGTCCGAAGTCGTCCGCACACAGAATCACCGGTCGGCTTTCGAGAGAGTTTTCCATGAGGACTTGTTCAGAAGGTTCTGCCGTCAACGCGCGAGCGGGGTTTCGCGTTTACCGCACAAGTCTCCGGGCCCGGAGGCCTTTCCGAACGTAAAGCCGTGTCCCCCGCCCCATTCCGCGAACCGAAGATCGAAACAGCCCCTTCTCCCGAGTCATTCGTCGAAGCTGCACTCCGCCTGCCCAAGCTGTCCGTCGTCATCCCCCTCTTTAACGAGAGCGGCTCGCTCGGTGATCTGCACGCGAGGTTGGCCGCCGTGTTCGAGGGGCTCGCGATCGACGGCCATGAAATCGTCTTCGTCGACGACGGTAGCCGCGACAGCACTTTTTCCGAAGCGGCTGCGCTATGCCGGCGCGACCCGACCGTGCGCGCGATCCGTTTCGCGCGCAATTTCGGCAAGGAGGCGGCGATGGCCGCGGGACTGCGGGCCGCGACGGGAGACGTCGTCGTGTTGATGGACGGCGACCTGCAGCATCCGCCCGAGCTGATTCCCGAGATGCTCGAGCGCTGGCGTCAGGGCGCGAAGATGGTGACCGCGGTGCGGCGCTCGCGGGACACCGATCCGTGGCTGCGGCGCCAGTTGTCGCGCGGCTTTTACGGGCTGTTCAAGCGCGTGTCGGAGGTCGCGCTCTCGGAGGGCGGCGGAGACTTCCGGCTGTTCGACCGCGCGGTCGTACGGGCGATCAACAGCCTGCCCGAGCGCACGCGCTTCATGAAGGGCATCACGAGCTGGGTCGGCTTCCGCCAGGAAGAGATAGCGTTTGACCCTGCCGAGCGTGCGGCGGGCGCGTCCGCGTGGTCGCTGCTGCGCCTGCTGCGCTACGCGATCGACGGTTTGTCTGCATTCAGCACGCTGCCGCTGCGCGTGTGGTCGCTCATCGGCATCGTCATGGCGGCGCTTTCCAGCCTCTACGGCGCGTGGCTCGTGATCCGCACGATGATCTGGGGCATCGACGTGCCCGGCTATGCGTCGGTGATGGTCGCGACGCTGTTCCTGTCCGGCATACAGCTGATCAGCCTCGGCGTGCTCGGCGAGTACGTCGGGCGCATCTTCACGGAAGTCAAGGGGCGGCCGCTTTACCTCGTCGCCGAGCAGGCCGGTTTCCCCGAGGACGAGCGGTGAACGGTGCGGAGCAGGTGAGCCCGCGCGAGCGGCCGGAGGCGGTGCGGAATCTGACGATAACTGGTGAGGCCGCGCAGCCGGGAAGGCGCGCGTCGCTGCTGTCGTCGATCCGCGCACGGCACCTCGCGCTGGCGCTGCTGGCCGCGACCGGCCTCTTCATCCTCTTCACGTTCGACCAGCACGGCATCAGCAACGACGAGGAAGTGCAGCACATCTATGGCCGCCTGCTCGTCGATTTCTACGCGTCCGGCTTCGCCGACCGCGCCGCATTCGCGTACAAGAATCTGTACCTCTATGGCGGCCTGTTCGATCTGATCGCGGCAACGCTCGAGCGCGTCGTGTCGATGAATGTCTGGGATCTGCGTCATCTGCTGTCGGCCGCGTTCGGCCTCGCGGGGCTCGCCGGCACCTGGCTGCTCGCGCGGCTCGTCGTCGGCGAACGCGGCGGGCTCGTCGCGCTGGTCTTGCTGCTGCTGACCGGGGCGTGGTCGGGGGCGATGTTCACGCACACGAAGGACGTGCCGTTCGCGACGATGATGACGTGGGCGTTGTACTTCACGACGCGCTTCGCAATGCGCCTGCCGGCGGTGCGCCCGGGCGACGTGATCGGCCTCGGCGTCGCGCTCGGCGGCGCGTTCGGGCTGCGCGTGGGCGCGGTGTTCGCGGTGTTCTATCTCGGCGTCGCGGTGCTCTCAGCGGCGTGGCTCGGCGGCGACGGCGGGGCCGAGCGGTTGAAGGTCCTGCGTCGCGCGCTCGTCGCACTGCTGCCGGCCGGCGCTGTCGCGATCGCGCTGATGGCCGTGTTCTGGCCGTGGGCGGTCCTGTCGCCGGGCAACCTGTTCCGCGCGATGACGACCTTTTCGCATTTCTCGTTCCAGCTCGACACGATTCTCGCCGGTGTCGTCATGAAGAACGGGGAAGTGCCCGGGCACTACCTGCTGAGCTACCTGCTCGTCCGCCTGCCGGAACTGTTTTTGCTCGGCATCGCGTTCGCGCTGCTGGCGGGCCTGCGTGCGCTCCCGGCCGTGTCGTCGCGCGACGGCCGACGGGCGGCGCTGGTCCTGCTGCCCGCCGCTCTCGCCGCGGCGTTTCCGCTCGTCTATACGCTCGTCGCGGCGCCGCCGCTCTACAACGGGATCCGTCACTTCACGTTCGTGCTGCCGCCGCTCGCCGTGATTGCGGCCGCGGGTGTCGACAATGCATGGACGCGCGCCGCCCGCTGGCCTCGCGCACGTCTCGCGGCCGCAGCCGGCTGCCTCCTCCTCGCGCTCATCCACGTGGCGAGCCTCGTACGCCTGCACCCGTACGAGTACGTCTTCTACAACGCATTCGCCGGCGGTGTGCGCGGCAGCTTCGACCGCTGGGAGCAGGACTACTGGGCGAGCAGCCTGCGCGAAGCCGCGGGACTGTTGAATGCGTACGTCGCTGCGGAGGGCGCGCAGGAGCGACCCCACGCCGTGGCGGTGTGCGCCGAGTCGCTGCAAGCGGCGGTCTGGCTCGCGCCCGGACTGGAGGTCACCCGCGACTGGCGGGTGGCCGATTTCTTCCTGTCGACGACACACATGAACTGCGATGCGGCGGTGAAGGGGCAGATCGTCGGAGAGGTCGCGCGCGACGGCGTCGTGCTCGCGGTCGTGCGCGACCGGCGCGCGCTCGTCGGGCTCGACCGCGAACCGCGATGAACCTCGGACCGCTCGTCGGCCGCCTTGCGCGATTCGCGGCTGCTGGCGCGGTCGGCACGCTCGCGCACTACACGTTGCTGCTCGGGCTGGTCGAAGGGGGCGGGGTCCGCCCGGTGGTCGGGTCGGTGGCGGGTTTCGTGCTCGGCGCGCTGGTCAATTACGCGTTGAACCGGCGGCTCGTGTTCCGCTCCGATCGCGCGCACGTCGAAGCGCTGCCGCGCTTCTTCGCCGTGGCCGGCGTCGGACTCCTCTGGAACGCGCTGCTCATGTACGGTTTCACCGCGCTGCTCGGGCTGCATTACCTGCTCGCGCAGGTCGTCACGACCGGCCTGCTGCTGATCTGGCACTACGTCGGCAACGCGCGATGGACCTTCCGCAGGTCCGCTTCCGCGAGCGACTCGGTGAAGCGCTGAACGGCTCTCGTCCGGCTCGCCGTGTTGTCGTCGCGGCGACGCCGCGAACACCGTTTTTGCTGGAAAAGTTGCCGTGACGCCCGCAGGTGGCGAGCAACGACGGGCGGGCGCGTCGCGGACGCGGCAGAGCACGCCGCCCGTGACGCGGAACCCGGACTAGACGTTGAACAGGAAGTTCAGCACGTCGCCGTCGCGCACGACGTATTCCTTGCCTTCGGCGCGCATCTTCCCGGCTTCCTTCGCGCCCTGTTCGCCCTTGTACGTGATGAAGTCGTCGTAGGCGATCGTCTGTGCGCGGATGAAGCCGCGCTCGAAGTCGGTGTGGATGACGCCGGCCGCCTGCGGCGCCGTGTCGCCGACGTGGATCGTCCACGCGCGCACTTCCTTGACGCCGGCGGTGAAGTAGGTCTGCAGGCCGAGGAGCTTGTAGCCGGCGCGAATCAGCCGATTCAGACCCGGCTCGTCGAGGCCGAGGTCGGCGAGGAATTCCTTCTTGTCGGCGTCGTCGAGTTCGGCGATCTCGGCTTCGACCGCCGCGCAGACCGCGACGACTTCCGCCTTCTCGACAACTGCATGCTCGCGCACTGCGTCGAGATGGGGATTGTTCTCGAAGCCGCCTTCCTTGACGTTCGCGACATACAGCACCGGCTTCGCGGTGATGAGGCAGAACGGCTTCAGGCTCGCCCATTCCTCCTTCGACAAATCGAGCCCGCGCACCGGTTTCGCCTGATCGAGTTGCGCGACGCATTTCTCGAGTACCGCGACGAGCGTCTTCGCGTCCTTGTCGCCGGCCGCCGCGGGGCGCTTGTAGCGCGCGAGGGCCTTGTCGACGGTCGCCATGTCGGCGAGCGCGAGTTCGGTGTCGATCACTTCGATGTCGCGGATCGGATCGACGCTGCCCGATACGTGGACGACGTTCTCGTCGGCGAAGCAGCGCACGACGTGCACGACCGCGTCGGTCTCGCGGATGTTCGCGAGGAACTGGTTGCCGAGGCCTTCGCCTTTCGAGGCGCCCGCGACGAGGCCCGCGATGTCGACGAACTCGACAATGGCCGGTTGCACCTTCTGCGGCTTCACGATGGCCGACAGCGCGTCGAGGCGCGGATCGGGCACTTCGACGATGCCGACGTTCGGCTCGATCGTGCAGAAGGGGTAATTCTCGGCCGCGATGCCGGACTTGGTCAGCGCATTGAAGAGGGTCGACTTGCCGACGTTCGGCAGGCCGACGATTCCGCATTTGAGGCTCATGCAATTCCTTGTGTTCTGCGCGCCGTGGAGTCGAAGTCCGAACCGTCGGCGGGACGATTGCGCTTTCCGGCAGGGTGAGTGAAGTCGGGTGCGAAGGGGCGTCTTCGTCGAAGCCGCCGAAACCGGCAGGCCTTCGCCCGAAAAGCCGCGATTGTAACTCCCGACGATACGAGGCTGCGAATTCGATCACAGCCCCGAATTCCGGTCCACGAGGAATGACGTTTGAAAACGTCATACGGTTCAGTGCAACCCGGACGACGGAAGCGATGGCGAAACCCTGGTGAAAAGCGCCGACACGGCGATGGATCGGGCGAAGGAAACCGGCCGTTGCGCGTAGCGGTTCCGTTCCCGGGTTCACTGAACCGGGGGATCCTTCGCTTTCGGCGGCTTCAGCGGAGCCGGCCGCACGTTGAGCCGCGTGCTCGCAGCATTCCAGTCGCCGTGCGCGATCGTCGACCAGGCGGCGAGCGCCCGCTCGAGCGCTTCTTCAATCTGCGCCTGTTCTTCCCGGCGCGCGGGCTTGAGAACGTAGTTCGCGACGTCGTTGCGATCGCCCGGGTGGCCGATGCCGACGCGCAGGCGCCAGTAATCGTTCGTACCGAGGTGGGCGGACGTGTCCTTGAGCCCGTTGTGGCCGCCCAGGCCGCCGCCGAATTTCAGCCGCAGCTGGCCGGGAGGGATGTCGAGTTCGTCATGGACGACGAGGATTTCGGCCGGAGCGATGCGGTAGAACCGCGCCAGCGCGCCGACCGCCTGACCTGACCGGTTCATGTACGTCTGCGGCATCAGCAGCCAGATGCCGGCGTCGCGCGCGTTCGCGACGAAGCCGTGAAAGCGGGATTCGTGACTGAAGTGCGCGCCGAGCTTGTCGGCGAGCTGCTCACAAAACCAAAACCCGGCGTTGTGCCGGGTTCCGGTGTATTCGGCGCCGGGATTGCCGAGGCCGACGACGAGGCGCGGTGTCGCGCTGCTCATCGAATCGGCCTCTGCCCGGCCGCGTCATGCTGCGGACGCAACTCGCAGCCTCAGGCCGCTTCGCCTTCGCCTTCGGCGGCTTCTTCCGCCGCCGCGCCCTTGACCATCAGCGCGGTCGCGACGACCGGGTCGCCTTCGCCATGCTGGACGATCGTGACGCCTTCGGGCAGCTTGAGCTGCGACACGTGGACCGAATCGCCGGCCCCGAGGTCCTTCAGGTCGACTTCGACAAACGCCGGCAGGTTGGCCGGCAGGCACTCGACGTCGAGCTCGGTGATCGTGTGCGAAACCATGCAGCCGCCGAGCTTCACTGCGGGGCAGACGTCGGCATTGACGAAGTGGAGCGGCACCTTGAGGTGCAGCTTGTGGCTCGCGTCGACGCGCTGGAAGTCGAGGTGCAGGACCTGCTGCCGGAACGGATGCCACTGCGTATCACGCAGCACGGCGGTATGTTTCGTGCCTTCGAGGTCGATCGACAGCACCGAAGCGTGGAACGCTTCTTTCTTCAGCAGGTGATACAGCTCGTTGTGGTCGACTGCGATCGCCTGCGCGTCGGTGTCCGCACCGTAGATGATGCCCGGGATCTGGCCGGCGCGACGCAGGCGGCGGCTCGCACCCGTGCCCTGTTCCACGCGCTTGGTGGCCTTGAATTCGATTTGCATTGCAATGGCTCCTGATTGAAACAACGATCCGCCCGCGACCAGGCGGAGGGTGGAGTCCCCGGCTTGCGCCGGGGACGAAATTCATTCCATGAAGAGCGAGCTGACGGATTCCTCGTTGCTAATCCGTAGCATCGTGTCCGCGAGCAGTGAGGCGACCGATACCTGACGGATGCGCGGGCAGGCTTTTGCGTCGTCGCGCAGCGGGATCGTGTCGGTGACGACGAGCTCGTCGAGGTCCGATTCGCTGATCCGCGCGACCGCCGAGCCGGACAGCACCGCGTGCGTGCAATACGACAGCACACGCTTCGCGCCATGTTCCTTGAGCGCGCTCGCGGCCTTGCACAGCGTGCCGGCGGTATCGACGATATCGTCCATGATCACGCAGGTGCGGTCCTTGACTTCGCCGATGATATTCATGACTTCGGAGACGTTCGCCTTCGGACGCCGCTTGTCGATGATCGCGAGGTCGCATTCCATGCGCTTTGCGAACGCGCGCGCCCGCACGACGCCGCCGACGTCGGGGGAGACGACGAGCAGGTCGTCGTATTTTTGCTTGTCGAGATCCGCGAGCAGCACGGGCGCGGCATAGACGTTATCGACCGCGATGTCGAAGAAGCCCTGGATCTGGTCGGCGTGAAGGTCCATCGTCAGTAGGCGCTGCACGCCGACGGCCTGGAGCATGTTCGCGACGACCTTCGCGGTGATCGGCACGCGCGCCGAACGGGGGCGGCGGTCCTGGCGGGCGTAGCCGAAGTAGGGAATCGCGGCGGTGATGCGGCCGGCCGACGCGCGCTTCAACGCATCGACCAGGACCAGCAGTTCCATGAGGTTTTCGTTGGTCGGCGAACAGGTCGGCTGCAGGACGAAAATGTCCTTGCCGCGGACGTTTTCCAGCAGTTCGATATTCACTTCGCCGTCGGAGAAACGACCGACCGTGGCCGACCCGATGGAAATACCCAGTCTGCGCACGACATCCGCCGCGAGTTTGGGGTTGGCGTTGCCGGTGAAGACCATCAGGCTGCCATAGGCCATGTCCGAAGCTCCGATGCCGATAGAATGGCTTGATAAAAACAATACGGGCAGGCCCGTGGCCTGCCCGTATCAATGCTGGCTGGGGAAGAAGGATTCGAACCTTCGAATGCCGGAATCAAAATCCGGTGCCTTGACCAACTTGGCGACTCCCCAGTAAAACCTGTTTTCAGTACAACCAGTCGAAACCGTTTCGCCCGCTCAATCGACCCAATCGTGCAGCGGATGCTGCGCGAGGCTTCTTGCCTTCCAGGCCCGGATTCGTCCGGGACAGCTTTCGACGATGCGCTGTGCATCGCTTTCGCTCGCCACCTGCGCGAACACGCAGGCGCCTGATCCGGTCATTCGGGCCGGCGCGAATTGCGACAGCCAGTCGATTGCTGCACTCACCTCGGGATACCGATTGCAGGCGACTGCCTGCAAGTCGTTTCGGGTGGTGCTTGCTGCGAAGTCCGTAATTTTGAGGGGTTCCGTATCTCGCGTCAACTCTTCGGCGGAGAAAATTTCGGCGGTCGGCACGGTGACCGGAGGCGCGACGACGACGTACCACGCGGGCGGCAACTCGATCGCCTTCAGGTCCTCGCCGACGCCTTCGGCGAACGCGTCGCGGCCGAAAATGAAGAACGGCACGTCGGCACCGAGACGCAGGCCCAGCGCCGCGAGCTGCCCGCGGTCCAGTCCGGTGCGCCACAGCCGGTTGAGCGCGATCAGCGTGGTCGCCGCGTCCGAACTGCCGCCGCCGAGCCCGCCGCCCATCGGAAGCCGTTTGTCAACGGAGATGTTCGCGCCGGCACGGCAGCCGCTCGCCGTCTGCAGGGCGCGGGCGGCGCGAACGACGAGATCCTGCGCGGCGGGGACGCCCGGGATGTCGGAGACGCGCTCGATGCGCCCGTCGTCGCGCAGTTCGAACGACAGCCTGTCGCCCCAGTCGAGCAGGCGGAATGCGGTCTGCAGCAGGTGATAGCCGTCGGCCCGGCGTCCGATGACGTGGAGGAAGAGATTCAGCTTCGCCGGCGCGGGGCAGTCGATGAGGCGGGTCAGGTGAGCGGTGTCCATTGGTCGATGATCAGGCGGATGCGCGTGTCGCCCCAGGTCGCATCGATTCGCCGGGGCGCTGCGCCGGGGGTGACGTCGAGGTATTCGGTGTACTCGATGATCCAGCCTGCGTCGGAAACCCGCGCCGGCCGGCCGATCGCGTCGACGCTGAGCACGCGCGCCCCGGGGCGCGGCGACGCCTGCACCCAAGAGGCGAGCCCGTCGAGCGGCGCCGAAACGCCGAGCAGGCGGGGGAGCATCGTGCGCGCGTCTTCGTCTTCCTGGACCGTGCCGTCCGCGGTCAGCAGGCGTGCGCCGAGCGGCGTGCTGACGAGCTGGGCGACGATCTGGCCGAGCGGGCTCATCACCGTCCATTCGTCCATCGCCGGCGAATGCGCCCATAGCAGGCTGCCGTTGGCGGCGCGGTTGCCGTCGCTCGCGGCGATCCGGCCCTCGAGTTCGAACGCGGGCATCAGGGGACGGCTGACGTGGGTGACCTCCGCGGCGGGTGGCTGGATTGCGCAGCCGTGAAGGATGCCGGCGCCGAGGGTGGCGATGAGCGCGAGCCGGAGACTTCGACTCATCGGTTGTCGAATCGCTGCATGACGTTCTTGAGGACGGAATTGTCAGGATGCGCGCGCAGCGCTTCGTTCCAGACGCGCGTCGCGTCCGCTTCCCGCTTCATCGCCCACAGGACTTCGCCGAGGTGGGCGGCGATTTCCGGGTCGGGCCGCAGGCCGTACGCCCGTTCGAGATGGCGCAGCGCCTCTTCGGGATTTCCACGCCGGAAGCGGACCCAGCCCATGCTGTCGAGAATGAACGGGTCGCCCGGCGTCAGTTCGAGCGCGCGCGTGATCAGCGACTCCGCCTCTTCGAGCCGTTCGCCCCGGTCGGCGAGCGAGTAGCCGAGTGCGTTGTGCGCGTGGGCGTGGTCGGGCTTGAGGGCGATCAGCTTGCGCAGCCGGCCCTCCATGACGCCCGTACTGCCCATCTGTTCCGCGAGCATTGCCGATTCGTAGAGCAGGTCCGGGTCGTCGGGCGTCTGCCGCAGCTCCGCGTCGAGCAGCGCGAACGCCTCCGATTCGTTGCCGGCGGTCCTCAGCAGTTGGGCTTCGGCGATGCGCAGGCGTTTGCGCGTGTCTTCGTCCGCGTCGATGCGTTGCAGATGTTCGCGCGCCTCCTTCAGTTTGCCCTCGCCCGCGAGCACCGACGCGATGCGCACCTGCGCGTCGAGATGGTTTCGCCCCTGCTCGACGCTGCGGTACCACTGCAGCGCGCGCGCCGGGTCATTGCGGCGTTCGGCGATCTGGCCGAGGTTCAGCCGGATGCCGTTCGCCTCGGGATGACCCGCCTCCAGCGCGCGTTCGAGCAGCGGCACGGCGGCGTCGTAATCCTCGAGTTGCGCCGACAGCAGACCGACCGCGTACATAAGGTCGCGGTCTTCGGGCGCGGCGTCGAGCAGCGTGCGGAATTGATCGCGTGCGGCGTCGAACTCGCGTGCGGACACGAGGGCGCGGGCATACGTCAGCCGCGTGCTCCGGCTTTCGGGGTTGCGGTCGAGGTGTGCCTTGAGAAGGGCGAGGGCGTCGTCGGGCGCGTCGCCCTGCGCGAGCAGCTGCGCCTTGAACAGGATCGCCGGTTCCCAGTCGGGGCGAAGCTTCAATGCGGTCTCGATGGCCGCGAGCGACTCCATTTCGTCGTCGGTCGCGATCGCCGCCTGGGCGCGCGCGAAATGCGCTTCGGGACGGTCCGCGTAAGGCTCGGTCAAGCGATGGATGATCTCCTTCACCGCCGCCTTGTCGGTCACGCGCGCGAACGCACGATTGAGGCTCATCAGGTGATTCTCGATCTGCTCGGGCGACTGCGCGAGCAGCCGGGCAAGCTGGATTTGCACCTGGTCGAGTTCTTCGGCGCCGCCGGAAAGGACGTTCGCGAGCACGCGGCGCGCCTCGCCGGATTCGGGCTCGGCCTCGGCCCAGATGCGGGCGGCTTCGGCCGCCGCCTGCGTGTCGCGCGCGAACAGCGCGACTTCGACCGCGCGTTTGGCGATGCGCGGGTCGCGCGTGCGCTGCGCGAGATCGAGATAGGCTTGGAGCGAGACATCGACCTGGCCGCGCGCTCCGGCGATCTCGGCGAGCAGGAAGGTGTACAGCACGCGCGGCGACAGCTCCTGCGCCGGAAGGGAAGCGTCCGCCGCGGCCGTTGCCGGGAGGTCCTCGCCCAACGCGCCGTCCGTCTGCGCGAATGCCGGAACGGCAAGGGCGACGCTGAGCCCGAGACAGGCGGTCAGCAGCGAAAGGTGTCGATTCATGTTGATGGCCCTGGGGGATTCCGTGAAACTTCAGCCCGGCTGCCGAGGCTGTGGCGGACTGGGTGCTGTGGCCTGAGTGGCCTGAAAGTCGGTTAGAAGGGCTGGACGGGATTGCGTTCGCCCGATGTTATGCAGTTTCACGTCGCATCGGCAAGCGCGCCGCCTGCCGCTGCATTCAGTACGGAATTCCGATGCCCGAGCTCCCGGAGGTCGAAACTACGTGCCGCGGTATCCGCCCGCATGTTTGCGGTAGGCGGGTGACGGAAGTGCGGGTGCGCGATCCCAGGTTGCGGCAGCCGGTGCCGCCGGATCTCGCCGCCCGCACCGTCGGCGAGCGGCTCGACGCGGTCAGGCGGCGCGCGAAGTATCTGCTGCTCGACTTCGCGCAAGGGAGCGTCATCGTGCACCTCGGGATGTCCGGCAGCCTGCGTGTCATCCGTGCGGACGAGCCGGCCGGACGGCACGATCATGTCGACTTCGTCTTCGGCGACGAGGCCTTGCGCCTGCGTGACCCGCGCCGCTTCGGCCTCGTGCTGTGGCAAGCGGGCGACGTGCTGTCGCATCCGCTGCTCGCCGGCTTGGGCCGCGAGCCGCTCGAGGACGGTTTTGCGGGGGAGACGCTCCGCGAGTTGATGCAGGGAGTGCGTGCGCCGGTCAAGCAGGCGTTGATGGACGCGCGACGCATCGTCGGCGTCGGAAATATCTACGCATCCGAGAGCCTCTTTCGCGCGCGGATCCACCCGCTCGAACCTGCCGGGAAAATCGGTCCGCGGCGTGCGGCACGGTTGGCGGGCGAGATCCGCGCCACCCTCGTCGCCGCGATCGCCGCAGGCGGCAGTACCTTGCGGGATTTCGTCGGGAGCGACGGGCGGCCCGGCTATTTTCAGCAGGACTATTTCGTCTATGGGCGGGAAGGTCAGCCTTGCCGCGTCTGCGGGTCGCCGATACGGCGAATCGTTCTCGGCCAGCGCTCGACGTTCTTCTGTCCGCGCTGCCAGCGACTCTAAAGCGCCGTGCCTCACATCGCGGGGCCATCGCGTCGGCAGGTGAGGTCGACGCTCGTCGCGCCCGATTCGCCGTCCATCGCGCTGCGGACCTTCCCGATTGGTGTGCGTCCAAAAGGCGGTTATGCTGGCGCCGTTTGTAACAGGTTGTGCCGGCGTTCGGCGCAAAGGTGTGAGGCGGTCATGAGCCTGGTGGATCAATTCTCGGCCTACAGTCAGTGGCGCGCCGGCGCATCGTCGGCGGTCGCCCGGTTGCGGCAGTGGCTGGCGCGCAACGAGATCGGCGACGCGCAGGGCGACCTGCGCCTGCAGTACGTGCTCGACCGGCTGCGCGACGATAAATTGACGGTGGCCTTTGTCGCCGAATTCTCCCGCGGCAAGTCCGAGCTGATCAACGCGATCTTCTTCTCCGACTATGGCGACCGCGTGCTGCCTTCGGCCGCCGGCCGCACGACGATGTGTCCGACCGAGCTGCAATGGAATGCGGGCGCGCGAGCGGAGATCCGGATGCTGCCGATCCGCTCGCGGGCGACCCACGCGAGCGTCTCGGATCTGAAGCGCATGCCCGAGGAATGGCTCGCGCTCCCGCTTGAGTCCGGCTCGGTCGCGGCGCTCCAACAGGCTTTTTCGCGCGTCGGCGAAACGGAGCGGGTGTCGCAGGATGAGGCGCGACAGCTCGGTTTCGAAGTCGATCCGAAAGGCGAAACGGGGCTCAGGCCGGGGGCGGACGAACTTGTCGAAATCCCGAGCTGGCGACACGCGGTGATCCAGTTCCCGCATCCGCTGCTCGAGCAGGGGCTCGTCGTACTCGACACGCCGGGCCTGAATGCGATCGGCGCGGAGCCGGAACTCACGTTGTCGTTGCTGCCGAACGCGCACGCGGTGCTGTTCATCCTCGCCGCCGACACCGGCGTCACGCAGAGCGATCTGGCGATCTGGCGCGAATACGTGCACACCGGCCCGGCGCGCAGGAAGGGGCGGCTCGTCGTGCTGAACAAGATCGACGGGCTGTGGGACGGTCTGCGCGACGACGCCCGGATCTGCGAGGAGATCGATCGGCAAGTCGCCTCGGTTGCCGAAACACTCGACATCGACGCGCGGCATGTGTTTCCGGTTTCCGCGCAAAAGGGGCTCGTCGCCCGCATCCAGCGCGAGCAGGCGCTCCTCGAACGCAGCCGCCTGTCGGAACTCGAGCGCGCGCTGACCGAAGACCTGCTGCCGACGAAGCAGGAGATCGTGCGCGACGGCACGCTCGCCGAGACCGACGACCTGATCGCGCAGACGCGCGAGCTGCTCGATGCCCGGCTTGCCGGATTGCGCGAGCAGTTGCAGGAACTGACCGATCTGCGCGGCAAGAACCAGAGCGTCATCGAATACATGATGCGCAAGATCCGCTCGGAAAAGACCGAGTTCGAGCAGGGTCTGCAGAAGTATTACGCGGTGCGCAGCGTGTTCTCGAACCTCACGAACAATCTGCTCGCGCACCTCGGCATGGACGCGCTGCGCGACGAGACGCGCCGCACGCGCGAGGCGATGCTCGAGTCCACGTTCTCGAAGGGACTCCGCGCCGCGATGGAAGGCTTCTTCGCGCATCTGCGCAGCAACCTCGCGCGCTCGTCGGACGAGATCACCGAGATCACGCGAATGCTCGACAGCATGTACAAGCGCTTCAGCGTCGAACACGGGCTCAAGCTGACGGCGCCGGAGGCGTTTTCGACGCTGCGCTACGAGCGGGAACTCGACCGGCTCGAAGCTGCGTTCAACCGCCAGATCAATACGGCACTGGCGCTCGTGACGACCGAAAAGCACGCGCTGACGCAGAAGTTCTTCGAGACGGTCGCGGTCGAGGCCCGTCGCACGTTCGAAGTTGCGAACCGGGATGTCGAGCACTGGCTGCGCGCGGTGATGTCGCCGCTCGAGACGCAGGTGCGCGAGTACCAGTTGCAGCTCAAGCGACGCCTCGAAAGCGTCAAGCGGATCCACCAGGCGACCGACACGCTCGAAGACCGCGTCGCCGAACTCGAGCAGGCCGAAGCGGCGATGCTCGCGCAGCTAGACGAACTGGCGGGACTCGAGGCCGCGATCCGCGCGGTGCTGGGCGCGACGATGGCGGCGGCAGCCGGCGGCGACGCCGGTGACGGAAGCGCTCGCGCCGCGTGACGGAGACCAGCGTGGCGGGCAGGAGAAAGAAGGCGCGCCGGCGCCGCAACGACGCATCGCCGCCGTCGGCCGCTCGCCCACCGAGCTGAACGGCCGCGTGTAAACACGAAACGGACCTCGCGGTCCGTTTCGTTCCACCAGGGGCTCGCCGCCTCTCGGCGCGAGCCGCGCGTCCGATCAGGCCTTTTCGCTCGTCAGGCGCAGGAACTTCTCCATCAGCTGTTCCTTCGATTCGACCACATCCGGATTCAGCGGGATGCAGTCGACCGGACAGACCTGCTGGCACTGCGGCTCGTCGAAGTGGCCGACGCACTCGGTGCACTTGTTCGGGTCGATCTCGTAAATCTCGTCCCCCTGGGCAATCGCGCCATTGGGACATTCCGGCTCGCACACATCGCAGTTGATGCATTCGTCCGTGATCATCAGGGCCATCTTTACTTCCTCGCTATCGCTTCAAAGATACTTTTTGCAGCAGCCTTTCGTTGACCATCGGCTGTACAAACTTGCTGACGTCGCCGCCCATGCGGGCGATTTCCCGAACCATCGTGGCCGAGATGAACATGTATTCGTCGGCCGGCGTCAGGAACACGGTTTCGACGTCCGGAAACAGCTTTCGGTTCATTCCGGCCATCTGGAACTCGTACTCGAAGTCGGACACCGCCCGCAGGCCGCGCAGGATCAGGCGTGCGTTGCGCGCCTTCAGAAAATTCATCAGCAGCCCGTTGAAGCCGGTGATCTCGACGTTCGGGAACGGAGAGAGCACTTCCCGGGCGATCTCGACGCGTTCCTCGAGCGTGAAGATCGGCGCCTTCCCGCTGCTCTCGGCGACTGCGACGACGACTTTGTCGAACAGCAACGACGCCCGCCGCACCAGATCCTCGTGGCCACGCGTAAACGGGTCGAACGTTCCGGGATAAATCGCGACCCCTTCCTTCATTCCTGCCTCCGCTCCAACAGATGGAAATGGACCTGGCCGGCCCGGCCCTGCTTCGTCGTTCGCCAGGCGCCCAGCCCGGTCACCGGGGCTTCCGACTCCGCGTAGAGCCACCCGTCCGGTTTGAGAACCCGCTCCAGCCACGGCTCGAGCCGGGCAAGCCAGCCTTGCTTGTAGGGAGGGTCGAGAAACACTACGTCGAACTGCTTCGACGCGTTTTGCGCGAATCTTACCGCATCGCCCCGGATCACCTCTACCCGCGCCGCGTCGAGGGTTATTGCGGCCTGGCGGAGCGCGGCGAACGCGCGCGGGTCGTGCTCGACGATCGTCACTGCCGAGGCGCCACGGGAGGCGGCCTCGAAACCGAGGATGCCTGAGCCGCCGAAGAGGTCGAGGCACGCTCGGCCGGTGAGGTCCTGCCCGAGCCAGTTGAACAGCGTTTCGCGAACCCGGTCCGGCGTCGGCCGCAGGCCGGGGACATTCGCGACGTCGATGAGGCGCGAGCGCCACTCGCCGCCGACGATGCGCACCCGGCTCAATTGCCGTGTCCGGCCTTCGACGCCGCAGGAGTGCGGCCGGCGTCGTTCGCGGCGCTGTCGCCGTCGCCGCCGGCGACGACCGTGACGAGGTTCTCGTCGCGGATGCGCCGCGAGAACGCATCCCGCACGGCGTCGACCGTCACCGCCGCGACGCGCTGCGGATAGGTGTCGAGCCAGTCGAGCGGCAGCCCGTAGAAGCCGATCATCGACACGTAATCGAGGATTTTCCGGTTCGAGTCGAGCCGCAGCCCGAAGCCGTTGATCATGTTGTCCTTCGCGGCCTGCAACTCCTCGGCGGTCGGGCCCTGCGCGACGAACTCGTCGAGCACCGCCTGCGTGAGCTTCAGGGCCTCGTCGGCCTGGCTGCCGCGCGTCTGCAGGCCGATTTCGAAGGGGCCGGCGACCCGCTGCGGCTGGAAGGAGCTGTACACGCTGTACGCGTAGCCGCGCTTTTCGCGGACTTCCTTCGTCAGGCGCGACACGAAGCCGCCGCCGCCGAGGACGTAGTTGCCGACGAGCAGCGGGAAATAATCGGGGTCGTCGCGCGAGATGCCCGGCATCCCCATCGCGATATGGGCCTGCGCCGACGGGTGTTCGATGTGCCGGACCGCGCGCGCGGGCATCTGTGGCGGGGGCAGCGCGGCCGGAGCGGTTCCGCGCGGCAGTCCGTCGGTCAGGCGGGTCGCGATGCGTTCGGCCTGGCTGCGGCTGACGTCGCCGACGATCGCAACGGACGCGGCGCCGGCAGTGTAGCGTGCGGCATGGAACGCGACGAGCTGGTCGCGCGTGATGCGCTGCAGCGACTCGATCGTCACGAGCTGTCCGTACGGATGGTTGCCGTATATCGCGCTCGTGTAACCGCGCGCGGCGATCGTGTCGGGCCGCGTCAGCGCGTCGCGCAATGCGGCGATCGAGCGGGCGCGCTCGCGTTCGAGCGCTTCGGGCGGGAAGGTCGGCGTGGACAGCAGCCGCGCCGTGAGACCCAGCGCCGCTTCGCGTTCGGCGTCGCTCGACAGCGTGCGCAGCGACAGCGTCGCCATGTCGAGATCGGCTCCGCCGCCGACCCGTGCGCCGGTGTCGGCGATCGCTTCGGCGATCTGCTGTTCGTTCATGCCCTCGATTCCGGCGTCGAGCAGGCTACGGGTCAGGCCGGCGACGCCGGCGCTGCCTTCGGGCGCATACGCGCCGCCGGCCGGGAACGCGACCTGGATGTCGATGAGGGGCAGCGCGCGGGTTTCGACGAAATATACGCGCGCGCCGCTGGCCGCGGTCCAGTGCTGGATGTCGGGCCCGGCGACGGCCGCATGGGCGCACGCGACGGCGGCCAAGGCAACGAGGGCGTGAGCAAAGCGACGCATTTTCGCGGTCATGTTTTCGTTCATCTCAGTGCCTCATCCCCGGTTTCGCGGAACGCGGCGGTTGATCGGCGAGCGGCAGCGGATCGAGCTGTGCGCGGGTGAGCGTCGTGTCGACGAAATACTTGCGCGCGACCGCCTGGACTTCGGCCGCGGTCACGCGCCGCACGCCTTCGAGCAGCTTCGGCTCGTCGCGCCAGGAAAGCCCGGTCGATTCGAGGAAGCCGATCTCCATCGCCTGGCCCATCAGCGAGTCGCGCTTGTAGACCTGTCCGGCGATCGTCTGCGTCTTCACGCGCTGCAATTCGTCTTCGTCGATGCCGTCCGACTGGATGCGGGCGATTTCGGCACGCAATGCGGCTTCGATGTCGGCGACGCTCTTGCCGGGAGCCGGCGACGCGTCGAGGGTGAAGAGCGACGGGCCGCGGCCGGTCCCGTCGTATCCCGCGCCGACCGCGACCGCGACGCGGGTCTCGCGCACGAGGCGGCGCGGCAGCCTGGCGCCGTCGTAGCCGTCGAGCACCGCCGCGAGCACCTGGAGCGCGAAGACCTCGCGGTCGTTGTCCGGATTGCGCAGCGTGGGCGCCCGCCATGCGAGCGCGACGTACGGCAGATCGGCCGGGGCCTTGACGACGGTCTCGCGCGGACCGCGCTGCTCCGGCTCGGCCGAGATCCGCCGTGCGGGCAGGTCCCGGGCGGCGAGCGGACCGTAATGCTTGCGCGCGAGGTCGAAAACCGCTTCATGGGCGACGTCGCCGACGACGACGAGGCGGGCATTGTTCGGCGCGTACCAGTGCTTGTGCCACGCCCGCGCGTCGTCCGCGGTCATCGAACCGAGGTCGGTCATCCAGCCGATGATCGGGCGGCCGTACGGATTGGCCTGGAACGACGTCGCCATCAGCTGTTCATGCACGAGCGAGCGCGGCTCGTCCTCGGTGCGCAGGCGCCGCTCTTCCTTGACGACTTCGAGTTCCGGCGCGAACAGCGAATCCGTGATTTTCAGGTTTGCCATCCGGTCGGCTTCGAGCATCATCATCTCGCCGAGCCGAGCCGGCGGAATCTGCTGGAAATACGCGGTGTAGTCGTGCGACGTGAAGGCGTTGTCGCGCCCGCCGACCGCGGCCACGCGCTTGTTGAACTCGCCGGGGCCGACGTTCTCGGTGCCCTTGAACATCATGTGTTCGAGCAGATGCGCGATTCCCGAGACGCCGGCCGGCTCGTCCATCGCGCCGACGCCGTACCACACCATATGAACGACCGACGGTGCGCGGCGGTCTTCCTTCACGATGATCTTCATGCCGTTTTCGAGCGTCGTCTCGAACGGGTTCGCGTGAAGCGGGCCGGCCGCGGCGAGCAGCGTCGCGGCCAGCACGGTGATGCGGGGAAAGGGCAGACGAAACATGGGGATGTCCTGCATCTGGTAGAATTCGCGGCTTGCGGCGCGGAGAAGTCCGGCCGATCGAGCAGCAGCATCTTAGCGTTATTGGGATTTCGGCGCCGGCCGAAGTTCGAACGTCATCAAAGACCCGATTACTCATGTTTGGTTTTCTGAGAAAGAAGCCGCCGAAGCCCGACGTGGCCGAAGCGAAGGTCGAGCCCGCCGACGACGCTGCGGCTGCCGCGGCCGCGCAGGCGCGCGAGGCCGAGGCGGTGCCGGAGGTCGAGCGTCCCGCTCCCGTCGAAGCCGCCGAGGTCCCGGGCGTCGCGCCCGAGCCGCCGGCCGCCGGACCGGCCGCACCCGAGCCGGCAATCGAGCAGCCCGCCGTCGAACCGACCGCCGTCGAACCGACCGCCGTCGAACCGACCGCCGTCGAACCGCCGGCGCCGAAACAGTCCTGGAGCGACCGGCTGAAGGCCGGCCTGAGCCGCACCCGGCAGCAGATCGGCGGCGGACTTGCGAACCTCTTCGGTCGCCGCAAGATCGACGAGGACCTCCTCGAGGAGCTCGAGTCGACGCTGCTGATGGCCGACTGCGGCGTCGAGGCGACGCAGCACCTGCTGACCGAACTGCGCAAGCGCTGGAAACGCGACCGGCTCGAAACCGCGGACCAGCTGCAGAAGGCGCTCGCCGACGAGCTTCTCGCGGTGCTCGCGCCGCTCGAGGAGCCGCTCGACGTGTCCGGCCACAGCCCCTACATCATCATGATCGCCGGCGTAAACGGATCGGGCAAGACGACGTCGATCGGCAAGCTCGCGAAGTATTTCCAGTCGCACGGCAGGAGCGTGCTGCTCGCCGCAGGCGACACTTTTCGCGCCGCCGCGCGCGAGCAGCTGATGACCTGGGGCGAGCGCAACAACGTGACCGTCGTCGCCCAGGAGGGCGGCGACTCGGCCGCGGTGATCTTCGACGCGATCAACGCGGCGAAGGCGCGGCGGATCGACGTCGTGCTCGCCGACACCGCCGGCCGCCTGCCGACCCAGCTCCACCTGATGGACGAGATCGCGAAGGTCAAGCGCGTGATCGGGAAAGCCGTGTCGACCGGGCCGCACGAAGTGCTGCTCGTGCTCGATGCGAACATCGGCCAGAACGCGCTCGCGCAGGTGAAGGCGTTCGACGCGGCGGTCGGCGTGACCGGCCTCGTCGTCACGAAGCTCGACGGCACCGCGAAAGGCGGCGTCGTCGCAGCGATCGCGCGCCAGTATCCGCGGCCGCTGCGCTTCATCGGCGTCGGTGAGGGGATCGACGACCTGCAGCCGTTCAACGCGCGCGAATTCGTCGAGGCGCTTTTCGAGGCCGCACCGGGCAACGGCGCGGGCAACGGCGCGAACGGAGCCCGCGGCGCGGCATGATCGTTTTCGAAGAGGTCGTGAAGCGCTACCCCGGCGGCTATACGGCGCTCGCCGGTGTAAGTTTCGAGATCCGCCACGGCGAACTCGCGGTGCTGTCCGGCCATTCGGGCGCCGGCAAGAGCACGCTGTTGAAACTCATCGCGGCGATCGAGCGCCCGACGAGCGGCTCGGTGCGCATCAACGGCCAGGACGTCGCGCGCCTGCGCCCGCGTGCGGTCCCGTACCTGCGACGCAACCTCGGCCTCGTGCTGCAGGAGAGCCGCCTGCTGTACGACCGCAGCGTGTTCGACAACGTGATGCTGCCGCTCGTGATCACCGGCCATCCGCCGCGCGACGCGGCGAAGCGGGCTGCGGCGGCGCTCGAACGCGTCGGGCTCGCGGGACGCGACCGCGAGATGCCGGCGGGGCTCTCCGGCGGCGAGCAGCAGCGCGTCGCGATCGCGCGGGCGATCGTCAATCGGCCGTCGGTGCTGATCGCCGACGAGCCGACCGCGCACCTCGATGCCGCGTACGCGAGCGAGATCGCGAGCCTGTTCAAATCTTTCAACGCCGCGGGCGTCACCGTGCTCGTCTCGACGCATGACGATCGGCTGTTCGCGGAGCACAAGCCGCGCCGCTTCGTCCTCGGCAAGGGCCTGCTTGTCGGAGCGCCGGCATGACGAACTGGTTCTATCTGCATGCGCGCGCGTTCGCGCTCGCGTTGAAGCGCCTCGCATCGCAGCCGCTCGGCACGCTGCTGTCGGCGCTCGTCGTCGGCATTGCGCTGTCGTTGCCCGCGGCGGGCTACCTGCTGCTCGACAACGTCGCGTCGCTCGCGCGCGGCGTCTCGGGCACGCCGGAAATCAGCCTGTTCATGACGCAGGACGCGTCCGCCGCCGAGATCGCCGCGGTCGAGCGGCGCCTGCGCGCCGATGCCGAACTCTCCGGCTTTCGCCACGTGCCGAAGGACGAAGCCTTGCGGCAGCTCGAGCAGAGCGGGCTCGGCGACGTGCTCGGCGGGCTCGCGGCGAACCCGCTGCCGGACGCGTTCATCGCGATGCCGCTCGGGGACGACCCCGCGATGTACGACGCGCTGCATGCGCGCTTCGCCGCGTGGCCCGGCGTCGCACACGTGCAGCTCGACTCCGCGTGGGTCAAGCGCCTGCACGCGCTGCTCGGGCTCGGGCAGTCGGCGGTGCTGCTGCTCGCCGGACTCCTCGGCTTCGCGCTCGTCATCGTCACGTTCAACACGATCCGGCTGCAGATCCTCACGCAGCGCCACGAGATCGACGTGAGCCGGCTGCTCGGCGCGACCGACCGCTTCATCCGCCGCCCGTTCTACTGGTTCGGCACGCTGCAGGGCCTGCTCGGTGGCGTCGTGGCGCTCGCGACCGTGTGGGCCACCGTGCGGGCGCTCTCCGGACCGGTTTCAAGCCTCGCCGAGACCTATGGCGCGGTGTTTTCGCTGACCGGCCCCGGCCTGCACGAAAGCGCGGCGATCCTCGGCTTCGCGGCCTTCCTCGGCTGGCTCGGGAGCGCGATCTCGGTGCGGCGGCATCTCGCGGAACGGCTGACCTAGTCGTCGTTATTCCGCGCTGCGACGGCATACGCGGTTTTCGGCCGTCCCGGGCCGCGACTGCTTTCGGCAGCGCCGCGTTGCCGGTCGCCGACGCGTGACAGTTCCGCGACACGGTGTGTCCGACGCTCGACGAGCGGTCGATGGGACGGCCGACCGGGTCGCGGCATCGACGACTCGTTATAATCGCGCGCCCGAACCCGTCATAACAACGCCAGAACAACGCCCCCGCCATGAATGCGCCCGAACTCCGCTCGCCGATCGTCGGCAACCGCGTCGAACTCAACATCTTCACGACGCTGTCCTGCAACCTGAAATGCTCGTACTGCTCGATCGCCGTCGGGGACGTGGTCGGCTCGCAAGGGAAGGCCGAGTACTCGCTCGACACGCTCGATACCTTCGTCGCGACGCATCTCGCCGACAAGGAGATCTACGTCACCTTCTACGGTGGCGAGCCGACGTTGAACATCCCGTTCATCGTCGCGCTGATGGAGCGGCATCCGACCTGGCGCTATCAGTTGCAGACGAACGGCACGCTGCTGCACCGGCTGCCCGACGCCGTGCTCGCGAAGCTGTCGAACATCCTCGTGTCCGTCGACGGCGCCGAGCATACGACCGACCACTACCGCGGCCGCGGAGTCTATCGGAAAGTCACGTCGAACCTCGAGAAGATCCGGCCGAAGGTCGGCGGCAAGCTCACCGCGCGAGTGACCTGGGGGCACGAGGACATCAGCTTCGACGAGCTCGACAGCCTGCTGCCGACTTTCGACTACGTCTACTGGCAGTTCGCGCAGGCGCACGGCTTTTATCGCCCCGAGCATTTGCGCCGCAAGAAGGCTTCGCTCAGGCAGCTGATCGACAAGTTCTTCGCGACCGACGGCCTGTATCCATTCATTCCCTTGATGGGCACGGTCCGTAACAAGGTGCTGCCGTCGCGCGCGCAGGAGACTTGCAGCGGCCAGACGCAGTGCCGCGCGTCGACGCACATCCTGAACATCCTGCCCGACGGGCGCATCTTCCCGTGCCCGGACCTGACGCACCGCCCAGAGCTTCAGAGCGGCGACCTCACTAAAAACTGGCTGAAGCCGAGCCCGCTGCAGCCCGCACCCGAAATGCCATGCGACGGCTGCGAAGCGTTCGCGTTCTGCCGCCGCAACTGCATGAAGAACCTCTACGTCGGCTATGTGCTCGACGACGCGCCGTATCGGCAACGGGTCGTCGAACCGATCTGCGAACTGGTGAAGTTCATGGGCGCGGAGATCGACCGCCGCGACCCGCACGCGTGGTACGCGAACGCTTCGCTCGCGGTGCGGCGCGAGATTTCGGACTGCGAGATCTACGAGTACGTCGAAGTGATGCCGTAACTCGGGCCGACGAGGACCGGCAGTCGGCGGCACGCGTGAGCGAGACACGCGCCGCCGGCGTGGGCAGGCGGTCGCATTCGGTGTCCGAGGCGATCACCCGCGACTGACGGCCGATCCGGGGCGAAGCCGACAAAGGTCGGCTTCATAACGGCGATAACCGATCGCAAACGCGACCGACGCGGGAAGCGCTACCAGTGGCGTCAACTGCATCGCGGCGAGCAAGCCCATGCGATCGCCTAGGATTCCGGCGACGAAGGGCCCCGGCGCCAGGCCGAGGAGGTTGTTGGCGAGGGTCAGCGTCGCGAAGGCCGTCGCATGGATCGAGGGGTGCGTAAGGTTTGCGACCATCGCGCCCGCGGGACCTGTCGTACCGGCCACGAAGAACATGCCCAGGCCGATCGCGGCGAATTGCGCGGGCCCGGGCGGCAGTGAGAAGCCGGCGACCAGCAAGACACAGGAAGCGATCGAGTAGGCAATCGCCATCATCCATTTGCGGGCGGGGTGAGTGCGGCACAGGCGGTCCGTGATGATGCCGCATCCGGTCATGCCTATGGCGCCGACCAGCACGAAAGCGGCAGCGACCAGCCCGGCCTTGTCCGCGGAAAGCGCGTAATAGCGGTTGGCGTAGCTCGGCAACCACGCGATCATCGCCGCCATCGTGAAGAGTTGAAGGCCGCTGCCGATATAGGCGCAGACGACCGAGACCGAGCAGAACAGCGACGCCAGCAGTCGGCGCAGCGACGCGAAGCCGAAGCGCCGCGCCGTCCCGCCGCCCCCGGCGCCGACCCCTCCTGCGGGCAGGCGCGCTTCCGTGACGATCAGCGCATAGAGCATGACGAGCGCGAGGCCGAACAACGCGATCGCGCCGAAGGCCCAGCGCCATCCGAGGTGGGAGGAAACGACACCGCCCAGACCCATTCCCAGCACCGAGCCGACCGCGCCGCCCGCCATGAAGGCGCCGGTCAGCGACGAGCGCAGATGCGGCGGAAAGAGGCTGAGGATCAGCGCAATGCCGACGCTGCCGTAGGCCGCCTCACCGAGGCCGACGAAGAAGCGGGCGGCGAACATCTGCCCGTAGCCGTCGGCCACGGCGCAGCCCATCGTCGCCAGGCTCCATAGCGCGGCCATCAGCACGATGCTGCGCACGCGCCCCCAGCGGTCGGCGAGCACCGACAGCGGAAAGCTGAGGATCCCGACGAGCAGCGCGACGATGCTGTTCAAGGAGCCGAGCTGCGTGTCGGACAGCCCCCATTCGGCTTTCAGGACCGGAAAGACGGCGTTCAACACCTGCCGCGACATGTAGTCGGAGATCAGCAGTCCGAAGGTCAGCGCAAAGACGATCCACGCAAAGCGGCGGGAAACGCCATGGATATACGGGATCGTGCTCGCGTCGGCGACGTGGGTTGCCAAGGTTGTCTCCTCGAATTGCGCTCGGCTCGGGGCGGCGCCGTGGCAGCGGGCCGCCGGTGTCCGGCTTAATTATGTTCATGTTGCAGGAACGGCCGAGCGATGCGCTCCGTCCGGTGATCCCTGTTCGGACCAAACCGTCGGCCAAAGCGGCGGAGCTTGGATCGGAGCGACGATGCGTGCCACATCAGGTGGGGGACGATCCGTTCCCGCCAAAGCGGAGCGATGGGGACGGTTCGGCTCAGGCGGCCGTCGATGGGGCGTCGCTCATGCGCACGTAGATGGTGCCGACGTCCGGGATGACGACGCGCGGGCCGGAGCGGCGGACCGGGGCCGAGCCCGAGCCGCAGCCCCCGGAACTGCAGGCGGCAGCGCTGGCGGTCGAACTGCAGGAGCCGGGCCCGCAGCCGCCCGAGGGGGCGACCGAGCCGTCGTCTCCGTCATCGACATAGGGCACGACCTCGACTTCGTAGCCCTTCGCCTTGTACTTCGCGACCAGCTCGGAAAGCCGTGGTTCGCCGATCTGCATCATGCGCATGTAGCCGGCACGTTCGAGGCGCTCGTGAAGGGCGTCGATTTCGTCCGGGCGATCGGTTCGGAGCAGGCTGAGAGGAATGACCTTTTTCGTCGTCATGATTCCGGTTCCTTATTTCGTGAAGTCGATCCGCTCGCTGCCGTTGAACACGAGGAAGCGTTCGTTCCAGGCCCGTCCGATCAGCGTCAGGCCACCGTGGCGCGCGATATCGAGCCCCCTTTCGGTGGTGCCCGAGCGGGAGATCAGCACCGGGATGCCCATCTCGACGGTCTTGATGACCATCTCCGAGGTGAGCCGGCCGGTGGTGTAGAAGAGCTTGCGGCTGCCCGCGCCGTTACCGCTTCGGCCTTCCAGCCACATCAGCCCCGAGATCGAATCGACCGCGTTGTTGCGGCCGATGTCCTCGACGTGGTGCAGGATGCGTTCGCTGTCGGCAAGCACGCAGCCGTGCACCGCGCCGCAGCGCTTGTAGACGGTATCGAGCTGGCGTACCTGCTCAAGCAGCGCGAAGACGGTCGAGCGCGCAACCCGGAAGCCGTCGTCGTGCAGCGGCTGGAGGCGCTCCAGCGCGTTGCCGAACTGCGTGCCCTGGCCGCACCCCGAGGTGACCGTGCGCCGGAGCAGCAGATCCTCGCAGCGCTCGCCGGCGTCACCTCGGTACGTGCTCACGGCGGCGACGCTGACCTCCCAGCTCACGTGAAGCTCGGCGATGTCTCGGATGTCATCGATCAGGCGCTGATTGCGCAGGTAGCCGAGTACCAGCGCCTCGGGGTTCTGCCCGAGCGTCATCAGTGTGACGATCTCGCGCTTGTCGAGATAGATCGTCAGGGCGCGCTCGCCGGGAAGCTGCGTCGCCATCGGCTGGCCGTTCTGGTCCAGCACGACGCCGGGGACGGCCGGTTCGCAGCGGGCGTGTGAGAGGAAGGGGCGGCGTTCCATCAGCATGGGAGTCTCCTCACGGTTGGGCGCTTGCGCCGCGCCATCTTTGGACAGATACACCGACGAGGCCATCCTCCAGGCGGCCGCCGTCGGAGACGCCGGCGTTGTTCGCTAGCACGTCGAGGCCACGCCAGTCGGCGGTGATGCGTTGGGCGGCGGCCGCGAAGTCCTCGGGTTTGGTGACGTCGAGCAGCAGTTCCATGGCTTCGCCGCCGGCGGCGCGTACCAGATCGGCGGTTTGCTTGACCCCCGCCGGATCAAGGCCACTCACGGCGACCTTCCAGCCGCGCTGGGCGCGGCCCAAGCCGCTGGTGGTGCCGGCGATCAGAACCCGCGGGAAACGCTGTTCGAGTGTGCTCATCGTGAATTCCGCCGGTCGTTAAACAATGAACCGTCCGGAAGAATTCGCGGGCGCTCGCAGGCACCCGGAATGCAGGCCATTCCTGGTCATGGCGGTGTCTCCTCCGTACTGATTCGTTCTTTTGTGCGACCACGTTAAGCAATCTGGCGAGGCCGTGATTGACCTGCTGGGACATCGCCTTGACATTTGGTGCTAGCCGAAGGGCCACGTCGGGTGCGCGCGTAGGCCATCCCCACGACCCGCAAGGGGATCACCGCCCCCCACCCATCCGGTGGGGGCTGGACAGCCGGATGGGGCACTCGCAAACGCGCTTCGGCGGTAACCGAAATCCGCTCCGGCCCCATGTCCGATGCGGCATTCCGGGGAATCAGGATTTGGCCCCGGACTCGATCCGCAAGCCTCACGGCCTTGCCCCCAGGTGAGACGTCAGGTCAAGAAATTGGCGCGTCGGGTCAATCGGCGGCCTCATTGCAAAGCGCCTAATCGATTCCGTCAAACGACGTGTGGCTGACCTTGCGTGCCTCGGTCGCCGCACTCCAATAACGGACATCAGGTGCTTTCGTATGACTACTCAAACCATGACGCGGGACGAGACCAGGGTCGTCGGCGGTGAAATTCAGAAGACCCGCCCGATCGAGGAGATCAAGAGCGTCGTCATCCGCTTCGTCGGCGATTCGGGCGACGGCATGCAACTCACGGGCAACGAGTTCTCGAAGTCGGTGGCCAGGGCGGGCCACGATTTCGCGACGCACCCCGATTACCCGTCCGAAATCCGCGCCCCGACCGGCACGCTGTTCGGCGTGTCCGGCTACCAGATCCAGTTTTCTTCGGGGCAGGTATTTACGTCGGGTGATGCGCCGGACGTGCTCGTCGCGATGAACCCCGCGGCGCTCAAAACCAACCTGCCGGACGTCAAGCACGGCGGGATGATCATCGCGAACAGCGGTGCCTTCAACAAGACGAACCTGCAAAAGGCCGGATACCAGAGCAATCCGCTCGACGACGAAACGCTGACCGATTTCCGCCTCTATCGGATCGACATCTCCGAATTGACGGCGCTGGCGCTCAAGGATTCCGGGGTCTCGAAAAAGGAGGTCGGCCGCTGCAAGAACTATTACGCGCTCGGCCTGATGCTCTACCTGTACGGCCGGCCGATCGAGGACGAAGAACAGAACATCCGCGCGAAGTTCGCGAAGAAGCCGGAGATCGCCGAGGCGAACGTGATCACGCTGCGCGCGGGCTACGCCTACGCGGAATCGACCGAGATGTTCGTCAGCACGTACCAGGTGCGCGCCGCGGACATCAAGCCCGGGCGTTATCGCAGCCTCACCGGCAACCACGCCGCCGCCCTCGGTTTCGCGGCGGCGTCGGAACTCGCCGAGGTGCCGCTCTTCCTCGGCTCGTATCCGATCACGCCGGCCACCGACATCCTGCAGGAACTGTCCGCACTGAAACACTTCAACATCACGACCTTCCAGGCCGAGGACGAGATCGCCGGCATCTGCTCGGCGATCGGGGCCGCCTACGGCGGCGTGCTCGGGCTGACGACGACGTCCGGGCCCGGCATGGCGCTGAAGACCGAGGCGCTGGGACTTGCGGTGATGCTCGAACTGCCGCTTGTCGTCACCAACGTGCAGCGCGCCGGCCCCTCGACCGGCTTGCCGACCAAGGTCGAGCAGTCCGATCTGCTGCAGGCCGTCTATGGGCGCAACGGCGAGTGTCCGATTCCCGTGATCGCCGCCCGTTCGCCGGCCGACTGTTTCGACTGCGCGATCGAAGCCTTCCGCATCGCGGTGAAGTACATGACGCCGGTGATCTTCCTGTCCGACGGCGGCATCGGCAACGCGGCCGAGCCGTGGCGGATCCCCGATCCGGCGGACCTGCCGCCGCTCGAGGTGAAGTTCCGCACCGATCCGGAAGGCTTCCAGCCCTATGCGCGCGACGAGAACCTCGCGCGCGCCTGGGTGCGGCCCGGCACGCCCGGAATGGAGCACCGCGTGGGCGGCCTGGAGAAGCACTTCCTCAGCGGCAACATCTCGCACGACCCGATCAACCACCAACGCATGGTCGATGTGCGAGCCGCGAAGGTCGCGGGCATCGCGCAGGACATTCCGCCGCTGCAGGTTGAAGGTCCGCATAGCGGCGACTTGCTGATCGTCGGCTGGGGCAGCACCTACGGCTCGATCGTGCAGGCGCGCGAGCAGGCCGAAGCCGCCGGCAAGTCCGTCGCGCACGTGCATCTGCGCCACCTCAACCCGCTGCCCGCCGACCTGGGCGACATCCTCGCCCGCTACAAGACCGTGCTCGTGCCGGAACTGAACCTCGGGCAGCTCTCGAAGCTGCTGCGCGAACGCTACCTGCGCGATGTGATCGTCATGTCCAAGGTGCAGGGAAAGATGTTCAAGGTGTCCGAAATCTACGACCGAATCCTGGAACGCTGAGGAACCGACGATGAATCAGATGACTGAAATCAAGCCGCTGACGAGAAAGGACTTCGAGTCGGACCAGGATGTGCGCTGGTGCCCGGGTTGCGGCGACTATGCCTTGCTCGCCCAGGTCCAGAAGCTGTTGCCGACGCTCGGCATCCCGAAGGAGAACTTCGCGTTCATCTCCGGCATCGGCTGCTCGAGCCGCTTTCCGTATTACATGGAAACCTACGGCATGCACAGCATTCACGGGCGAGCGCCGGCCATCGCGAGCGGGCTCAAGCTCGCCCGGCCCGAGCTGTCCGTGTGGGTCGTGTCCGGTGACGGCGATTCGCTCGCGATCGGCGGCAACCACTTCATCCATGCGATGCGCCGCAATATCGGCCTGAAGATGATCCTGCTCAACAACCGGATCTACGGCCTGACGAAGGGGCAGTACTCGCCGACCTCCGAGTTCGGCAAGAAGACCAAGAGCACGCCCCTCGGGAGCATCGACCGCCCCTTCAGTCCCGTATCGGTAGCCCTCGGTGCCGGCGCGACCTTCGTTGCGCGCACGATCGACAGCGATCACCCGCATCTGCTGGAAACCTTGCGGCGCGCCGCGGAGCACCCCGGCACGGCTTTCGTCGAGGTGCTCCAGAACTGCATCGTCTTTAACGACGGCGCCCACAACGCGCTGGCCGACAAGCAGACGCGGGACGACGCCCGCCTCCTGCTCGAACACGGCAAACCGATGCGCTTCGGCAAGGATGGCAACAAGGGCATCCGCATGCGCGGCTTCGAGCCCGAGGTCGTCACGGTCGGCGAAAACGGTGTGACCGAGGCCGAGCTCGCGATCCATGACGAGTCGGCCGCCAATGGCGGGTTGGCCTTCTTCCTGTCGCAGTTCGCGGCGCCGCTGCCGGTGCCGCTGGGGGTCTTCCGCGCGGTCGACGCACCGGTGTACGAGACGCTGGGCACCGAACTCGCGGCCGACGCGCGCGCGAAACGAGGCGCCGGGACGCTGGAAAAGCTCTTCAACACCGGGGACACGTGGACCATCGGTTGATTCTGCGGCCTTGCCCGGCGGACGGGCACTCATTTCAGTGACGACAATAATCGAGGAGAGGGCAGATCATGAAACGTTCATTGCATCCCATCGTGGTATTGCTCCTGATGTTTACGGGGATCGGTTCCGGATGCGCGGAAGAAGGCAGTGCTGGCCCGCGGGCCGCCGCGCGGGACCATTACGGCTACATCGACGGTGCCTTCCTGTCCGGCAGCGGATTCTCATCGGGATGGGAGCCGTATGCCGGACAGGAAACGGCCGGGAGAAACGATGCAGCGACGAATGAACTCGCGAACCCGCCGCGTGCCGAAAGCGGCGACCATTTCTCCCACACCGAGTACATGTTCATGACCGGCGCGGCATTCTATTCCGGGCCTGAAAACTATCCCATTTCATGGTGATCGCGGAGGGTCGGGCGGGTATGAATACGCTATTGAGAGGCGTCTGCCTCGTCATTTACGCACTGGCGGTCGCGGCCTGCGTCGTCCCGTTTCCCGGCGAGACGGGTACGGCGATCCAGTACGCGGCGCTCATCCTGCTGGGCGCCCATGCGCTGGAAGTCCTCGTCGCCTTCAAGAGTGTCAAGCTCTACAAAGGCGCGCTGCTGATCAGCGTCTTTCTGACGGTGCTGTTCGGTTTCCTGCACTGGTTGCCGCTCGCCAGGGAAGAGGCTCGCTGGTTCAGGTGATTGGGCGCCCGAACGACGGCGGCGCGGGCCCCATCCCAAGCCGCTGCTCCTGCTGCTCCCGAAGGCGGCAACGCCAGCTTCCGGGGTCGTACGAGAATTCGGGTAAGCCATCGTTGAGCGCTGTCGTTTTGTGACAGAGTTCTCGGCCTGATGACAGGAAGGGAAGTGCGGAAAGATGATCATCTCAGGGTTTGAAAATCTCTTGGAGGCTGCTCGTCGGCAACCCGAGCCGCAGCGCTTGCTGTTCGTTTTCGTGCGTGCGGAATTGCCTGAAGGCGCCTCTGCGGAAGAAAAGCGCGTCTTTGAAAATGGTCAGGGGGGCGCGCTGACTCCCGTAATGTACGTAGACAAGAAAACAAACGAGATCCAGAGCTTTGCTGAACTGGTGGAAGAATCAAGCCACACCGGACAAGCCTGGGATATGGTGTTTGTTGGCTGCCTGAGCGGGCAAGGAGACAGGGAGCCAAGCGACGAGGCGACACAGCAGGCACTGGAAACCATGGTCAAGTCGATTCAGGGAGGTGTGGTCAATCATCTGCTGATCTATCGCCCGAACGGGCAGCAAGTAAGCTTGCCCTAACAGGGTGTTGAGAATTCCCTCTTCACTTTCGGTTTCAAGCCCGCCCGGGAATCATCGACGCTGACACTTCCCGACCCGAGCCGCCCTGATGACGATTCCAGCCGGCGAGAGTGTGAATGCTTATCTCTTCGAGCATGCGCTGGCGAAGGGGAATCACGGCAAAGCTCCTGATCGGAAAGGACTGGAGGGCTGCGAACGGCCACACCGTCCTTCTCCAACCCGGGCTTCACGTGAATGTGCCGACCTCGGCCCCGCAGCGTGTGCATCACCCCCAACCGCGTCAGCGGTTGAGTCCAGTGGCCGTTATGCCTGGCTGTTCATGACTGCCAAATGCGGACCACGTTTGAGCATCAGGCCGCCGCGGCACGCTTTTCCGTCTTGGCGACGTATGTGGCGAATTCGGCGAACGACATCGGCTTGGCGAAGTACCAGCCCTGGGCGTATTGGACGCCGCGCTGCTGCAGGTATTTCAGCTGCGCTTCTGTTTCAACACCTTCCGCGATCATTTCGAGCTTCAGCGCTCTTGCCATCTCGATGATGTGCGGGGCGACCTGGCTGGTGGGGGTCTCGCCGCCCATGGTGTCGACAAAGGATTTGTCGATCTTCAGGTAATCGAGCCGGAATTTCTCGAGGTAGGAGAGGCTTGAGTAACCCGTCCCGAAATCATCGATGGCGATCTTGATGTTGAGGGCGTGGATGTCGTCCATGATTCGTCGGGCGACGTCTGCCTGCATGAAGCCGCCCTCGGTGGCTTCGACTATGAGGTTTTTCGGCTGCACGTTCATTTTTTGAATCAGATCGCGAATGAGTTGGGATGTCTCGGGCGTTTCCAGATCTATCGCGGACAGGTTGATGGCGACGTGGAGGTCCTTGCGCGTCTGGAGCAGCCTCGCCGCATCGCGGGCGACGAGTTCCATTACGCGCTTGGTGATCTCGTGGATGAGGCCGGTGGACTCGGCGACCGGGATGAATACGTCCGGGCGCACCATCTCGCCGTTGGGGCGACGCCAGCGGATGAGCGCCTCGGCACCCACGCATCGGCCACCGCGGAGTTCAATGATCGGCTGGTAGACGAGGAAGAACTCGTTCCGTTTCAGCGCGACCTTCAGCACCGCCGGCAGCGCCAATTGCTGCATGGCGAGGTAAAAGACCGCGAATGCAAGGATGACCCCGGCGAGCAAGCCGATCGGCCCGAGGACCATCGCGGTGCGGCGAAGACCCTCGTTGACGCTGGTCATCGGAATCGCGGCATAGGCCGAGAACGTGTACTTCGTGGATGGACGTATCGCGACCAGATAACGGCCGTCGGAAAACTCCTCCGCGCGAGTCCTTGGCGGGGTTTTCAGCCATGCCGGGTCGAAGTCGCCGCGGGAGACGATGGGCCCCCTGGACATCCGGGAGAACACACCTAGGGAAACCTCGGGCCTGTCGAGGAACACTTGCAGGGGCAGATCGTGATGAATTACCGCCGTGTAGGCGGTCTTCTTGTGCGTCACAACGAGAAACTCCGAGCCCGGCGCAAGGTGCGGGAACTCCACGGAAGGGCGACTCACCGTTCCGACGCCGCTGTCATAGGTCGCGGGGCCCAGGTCGGCCCCTTCGCCCCGTTCCCCGGCCGGACCGGCCGAGCTGCAAACCAGCTTGTTTCCGACCGCATAGCCCAGGCGCTCGATATGGACGCTCTCGATCTCGAGCCGACGCATCAGCCTGCGGTTCTGCTCGGAGCAGGGATTCGTGTCCGCCGCTTTTTCCAGCGTCCGGAAGGCGATAGCGATGTGGTCGGCGGAGTCGTCGCTGCGGCGCAAGACGTCTTCGGCGAGCGAGACCACGCCCGCCATCTGCTCGTCGAAGCTCTGCTTCCATGCCCAGTAGATCGAAATTGCGATGGGCGTCGCGAGGGCGAGCAGGCCCACGAGCGTGGCGATTGCGACGGCAGTCTTGTTGTTCAGTCCCGCGGTCATTTTCGGAAGGCGCCACCTAGAAAACGGAGAATTGAACTGCGCCGGAAACCACAATGTCGGTCGTGGTCCTGGAGGCATCCTCAAACCTCATTTCTGCGCACTGAAGTTGTGAGCATAGACGACAGTGCGGCTGACTGCCTGTTTTGGGCAGTCGATGGAAACGGACAAGGCGGCGATGGTCAAGGTGTTCGAAGGGCTCGAGGACTGGCGCAACGCGCAGTAGACGCGGTACCAGCTGAGCGAGCTGCTCACGGTGGCCGTGTGCGCGGTGCTGAGCCGGGCCGACGACTTCGAGGAGGTCTCGCAGTGGGGCCGGGCCAAGTTCGCGTGGCTGCGTAGCTTTCTGAAACTGGACTACGGGGTCGCCTCGCCGGACGCCTTCGAGCTCTTAACCGCCCTTCCTCGCCATCACATTCACCGCCGCAAGAAATTCGAACGGATGTTCGGAACCCGAAGCCGATCGCAAAGAACTCCACCCCGTCGCGCGCGTCGGCGAGGCGCTCGCGTGCGTCTCCGCTATTCTGGCCGCTATTGTCGCCACCATGGTCGCCGAAGCCGCAAGCGCTGCTGTCGCAGCCGAGTTGCCGCAGCGGGGTCTCCCAGTCGCTGAAGTCCGCGACGTGCTCGCGCAGGCGCTCGTCGCCGACAAGGCGGCTGAGGGGGAGCAGGCGTCCGTCCTTGTCGATGACGACGTAGGCGAGCAGCCCGCAGCGCAGATCGGGGCAGGACATCGGCTGCAGGTCGCCCGCGCGCGGTCGGCCTTCTCCGGGATTCGACGGCCCGCAGGAAGTGCGTCACGGTGAAGCGCCTGCGGCTCTGCGCGAGTTCCTCCGGATATCGGCCGGACAGGACGACCGACTGCAAATTGATGCCGGTGAGTCGCTGTTGCGCGGCGAACTGGATGAGCCGCCGCAGCGTCTTGTCATTGACGACCGGCACGACACGGCCAGCACGACCTGCAGGCCGGCATTGCAGCAGTGGGCGATCGCCTGGAGCTTTTCGCAGCGCTGATCGCGGTCGCGGATGAGTTCGTTTTCGTGCACTGGCAGCGATATCGCTGGCGATGCCGCTGATGGCGTACCCGTCGACGGATCGCTGTTGGCGCGCAGTCAGGCCGGGTACGTCGTCAAGCAGTGTCAGCGGCGCTCCGGGGTTCTCAAATAGGGCGCAGTAGCGCCCAGATTTTCCTGCCCCTTCTTGATTTCCATACGGGCGATATTTTGCAGATGCACCTCATCCGGGCCGTCGGCGAAGCGCAAAGCGCGGCCCCAGGTCCACATGTCCGCCAACGGCGTATCGGGACTGATACCCATGGCCCCGAATACCTGCATCGCACGATCGCATACCGCCGTATAGACCCCGGGGACCAGGGCCTTGATCATGGAAATCTCTTTATGCGCATGCTTGGCGCCAAACTGATCGATCATCCAGGCAGTCTTCAACACCAGCAAGCGCGCCTGATCGATCTCGATCCTCGATTTCGCGATCCACTCGCCGATCGAACCATGTTGATGCAGATACTTTCCGAACGTGCGTCGCTCCAGGCTTCGGTCAATCATCATTTCCAGAGCCAGCTCGGCAGCACCGATCGATCGCATGCAGTGGTGAATACGCCCGGGACCGAGACGTGCCTGGGCCAGGGCGAAGCCACTGCCTTCCTCTCCGAGCAGATTGGATACCGGCACGCGCACATTACGGAAGATGACCTCGCAGTGGCCTTCCGGCGAATGGTGGTTCACGATATTGATATTGCGTACAACTTCCAGACCTGCCGTGTCCCGAGGCACCAGGATCATGCTCTGTTGCTTGTGCCGCTCGGCTTCCGGGTCAGTCTTGCCCATGACGATGAATATACGGCAGTGCGGATGAGCGGCGTTGGTGATGAACCATTTGCGACCGTTGATGACGTATTCGTCGCCCTCCCGCCGGATCGAGGTGGTGATGTTCGTGGCGTCCGAAGAGGCTACGTCAGGCTCTGTCATTGCGAAAGCCGAACGAATTTCGCCATCGAGCAGGGGGCGCAGCCAGGTCTTTTGCTGCTCCGGGGTGCCGAACATGTGCAGAAGTTCCATGTTGCCGGTGTCCGGAGCATTGCAGTTGAAGACTTCGGACGCCCAGCTCACACGTCCCATGATCTCGGCCAGCGGCGCGTACTCCAGGTTGGTCAGGCCGGTACCCGGTTCGTCGGCGTGCAGGCTGGGCAGGAACAGGTTCCACAGGCCTTCCGACTTGGCGAGCGCCTTCAGATCCGCCATGAAGGACACGGGAAACTGGCCGCGATGCACTTCCTCAAGCCATTGGCTCTGGCGCGGCACAATATGTGAGTCCATAAAGCTGCGCACGCTGTTCCGAAGCTCTTCTACTTTGGACGAGTAGGCAAAATCCATGATATTTCCTTTCTATCGATCCATCTTTTAAAGAGTCATGCCGCCGTCGACGACGATGCAGTCGCCGTTGGTAAAGCTGGCGGCGTCAGACGCGAGGTAGAGCACGGCGCCGGCCATCTCGCGCGGCTCAGCGTGACGGCGTAAGGGAATGTTGGAGATCCATTCGCCGTAGAGCTTTTCGTCATTGAATAGCGCGGTGGAGAACTTGGTCTTGGTCAGCCCGGGGAGCAAGGCATTGACGCGGATTCCGAGCGGGCCGCATTCCCGGGCGAAGGCCTTGGTCATATTGACGATCGCCGCCTTGGTGATCGAATAGATGCCTTGATTCGCACCGGGGCGCAAAGCATTCACCGAGGCGACATTGACGATCGCCCCCTTGCCCTGCTTCTTCATCATCTTGCCGGCCTCGACCGACATGAAGAAGTAGCCGCGAATGTTGACTTCGACGGTCTTGGTGAAAGCGGCAAGATCCGTATCCAGCACATGCCCGTAATAGGGGTTCGCCGCGGCGTTGTTGATCAGGATGTCGAGGCGGCCGTGGAGCTTTTCAATCTGTTCAAATGCGGCAGCGATATCTTCCATCCTGCCGACATTGCAGGCCAGCACGCTCGCGCGTCCACCTGCCTCACGGATGGCGTCGGCGACCCTTTGGCAGTCTTCCGCTTTGCGGCTGGAGACGATCACATGCGCGCCCTGTTCCGCCAGCAGCTTGGCGATTTCCTCACCGATGCCGCGGCTTGCCCCGGACACCAAGGCGATCTTGCCTTCAAGGTCGAATAGTTTGGTCGTCACGACGTACTCCTTTCCAGATTCCGCTCAATTGATGGAGTAACCGGTGCTTCTTTTTCGTTCGCTGCGGCAAAGCCCATTTCGGTGAGCGGTACAACCATCTCTCCGACTTTTTGCGCGTGCAGGCTGGACGCATTGCCGTCGATGGCACGCTTCTTTACGCCTTGAGCGATCGCAGCAAGGCGGAAGAAACTGAATGCAATATAGAAATTCCAATTCTCTATTTTTGGGATGCCACGCAACTCGCAGTAGCGCCGGACGACCTCAGCTTCCTCGGGCACACCCAGGGCGCCCCGATTCTTGCTACCCAACCCGGTGACGTAAGCATCCGCCGGCAAACGCAGGCACATGCAGAAATACGCGAGATCCGCCAGGGGATTGCCCAGCGTGGAAAGCTCCCAGTCCAGGACAGCCAGGACGCGCAGGTCCTTGGGATGGAAAATGAGGTTGTCGAAGCGGAAGTCGCCATGAACCAGCGCTGGCCTACCGTCTTCCGCCGGGCAATGCTTCGGCAGCCAATCGATCAAGGCTTCCATGCATTCCAGCCGCTCGGTTTCAGAGGCACGATACTGCTTCGTCCAGGTGCCGATCTGCCGCTCGAAATAATTCCCGGCGCGGCCATAATCACTCAAGCCGACCTGATCGACATCGACGTCATGCAGCGATGCCAGCGCCGTGATCAACGCGTCGTAAGCGGGTTTGCGCTGATCGATATCGAGTTCGGGCAGCGCCGGATCCCAGAAGATGCGGCCATCCAGGTAATCCATGACGTAGAACATGCTGCCGATCACGCTCGTATCGGTGCAGAGATGATGAGCGCGCGCAACGGGTACCTGCGTCGCTGACAAGGCGGTGATGACGCGATACTCACGATCCACCGCATGCGCCGACTTCAGGAGCTGGCCCGGCGGCTGCCGGCGGAGGACGTAGTTGCCGCTCTTTGCCCGCAAAAAGAATGTTGGATTTGATTGGCCGCCCGAAAACTTCTCAGCGCTCAAAGGTCCGGCAAACCCCTCAATATGGGTTTCCAAGTATTGGCGCAGCCGGTCGACATCAAGTTGGTGGATTTCGCTGGTCACGATAATGGCTACCCATAGGTAATTAGATTTAGACGATCCGCTCTGTCGAAATACGGAATGCTGTTGAACGTTGCCAGATGAAATGAATCTGCGTTGAAGAAATATCGGCAAAAACTACAGTTGTTGATTTGCAGGTTGAGCGATATGACCTTTTCTATTGGGGCGCCAAGTGTCTGCTGCGCGATTGCAGCCATGACGCCCCCCGAACTCACTGCCAAGATCCGTCCTTTCAGTCCCTGGATATAGTTCCTGGCATCAGCAACGCGCTGCTGAAAGTGAGACCATGTTTCTGGAATAGGGCCTTCGATACGGTCTTCCATCCACAACAGGAGTACTTGCCTCAAGGCCTTATAGAAATCCTGCTTGCCTTTTCTTGCCTGCAGCTGCAATTCACGGTGTTCATCACCGAGACCGTCAAATAGCGCGCCAAAGTTGTATTCGTTGAGTCCTGGGTGTTCCTTGAAGCTCGCACCTTCGGTTGAGCCTTGGAAGATCGCGTCCGCCGTTTGCCGGTGCCGATTCATCGTCCCGATCAGGATGTGATCGAAGGCTATATCTCGCTCGGCAAAGTATTCCCCGAGCAGTTGCCCCTGCTGCTGTCCCAATGATGAAAGCTGGTCATAGTTGTCGGCTCCGAAACTTGCCTGACCATGCCTGACGAGATATAGCTCTGCCATGACTTTCGCCAGCTCGCGCTCAGCGCCTCAGGATATGGATCGCCACCGCGGCTTCCTCGACGCCCTGCAAGCCGCCGCCGTTCTCCTGCATGGCATGGCGGGCGCCCTCGACTTGGCGCGCGCCGGCCTCGCCGCGCAATTGGGTCACCAGTTCGTAGAGTTGGCCGATACCGGTGGCGCCCAGTGGATGGCCTTTCGATTCAAGACCCCCCGATGGGTTGATCGGGATCCGGCCGCCGATGGTGAAATCACCGCGCTCGACCGCCGGGCCGCCTTCACCCAGGTCGACGAACCCGAGGTTTTCGGCCTGGATGATCTCGCCCATCGCCGAGGCGTCGTGGACTTCGGCGACGTCGATGTCGCCGGGGCCGATGCCGGCGATCTCGTAGGCCTGCAGCGCCGCCAAGCGGCCGACGGCTTTTTCGGGCTCGTCGATGCCGCGGTGGCTGAAACTTCGGATCACGCTGGCCGCGACCTCGACCGCGCGGCTGCGGTCGGCGCCGATCCGTTTCAGCCCCTCATCGGTGCAGACGATGGCGGCGGCGGCGCCGTCGGACAGCGGCGCGCACATCGGCAGGGTGATCGGATAAGTGATCGGCGGCGCCGCCAGCACTTCGTCGATGCTGAAGGCCTTGCGGAACTGCGAGTAGGGGTTGTGGACCGAGTGCCCATGGTTCTTGGCGCAGACGGCGGCGATCTGCCGTTGCGTGGTGCCGTAGGTCCGCATGTGCCAGCGGCACATCGCCGCGTAGATGGACATGAATCGGCTGTAGGGACGGTCCGATTCCGACCCCGGTGGCGGCGTGATGCCTTCGCCCATCCTGATCAGGGTGGCGTAGTTTTCCTCGACGCGCGAGACGTCCCAGCCGCCCTCGAACAGCGCCATTGCGCGGGCCTTGTCGGGGATATTCATCTTCTCGGCGCCGATCGCCAGCGCCACGTCGGTAGCGCCCGCCTTCAGGCTCTGCAGCGCGAGGTGAAAGCCGCTGCTGCCCGAGGCGCAAGCGTTCTCGACGTTGAACACCGGGATGCGCTCAAGCCCGATCTTGCTGAAGATCACCTGGCCAGGCACCGATATCTGCCCCTGCAGCGCGCCGTTGGTCATGCCCGAGTAGTAGGCGGCGCCGATATCCCCGGCCTTGCAGCCGGCGTCCTTGAGCGCGCCGGCGAGCGCTTCGCCGGCGAGGTCGTGCAGGCTGCGCTCGAGGTGGCGACCGAACACCGTCATGGCGATGCCGGCGATGTAGAGCTTTGTCATAGTCCTAGATTCTCCGCTCGGTAGCGCGCCAGTACTCTGCACGCAGGTCCTTCTTTAACACCTTGCCGACCGGGCTGCGGGGCAGGGCAGCGACGAAGTCGACCGTCTTGGGTGCCTTGACCGAGCCCAGCTTCTGCTTGCACAGGGCGATCAGTTCTTCGTCGCTCACGCTCTGGCCGGCGTTCAACTCGACCACCGCCTTCACCGACTCTCCCCATTTCTCGTCGGGGATGCCGATGACGGCGCAGTCGCGCACCGCAGGGTGCGCCCAGATCACCTGCTCGACTTCGCTGGGGTAGACGTTGAAGCCGCCGCTGATGATCATGTCCTTCTTGCGGTCGGTGATGTGGAGGTGGCCCCCAGCGTCGAGGTGGCCGACGTCACCGGTGTGCAGCCAGCCGTCGACGATGGTTTCTGCGGTCTTGGCCGGGTCCTTGTAGTAGCCCTTCATCACCAGATCGCCACGGACGCAGATCTCGCCGGTTTCGCCCTGGGGCAGGACCCGGTTGTCGTCGTCGAGGATCTCGACCCGGATCAGCGGATTGGGCCGGCCCACCGACGACAGTCGCTCGTCACTGGCCAGCGCCGCGCCGTCGAAATGCTCGTCGGGGCGCAGGCAGGCAATGGCCCCCGGGGCTTCGGTCTGGCCGTAGCTTTCCATCATCACCGGTCCAAAGACCTCGATCGCGCGCTTTAGCTTGTCCAACGACATCGGCGCCGCACCGTAGAGGAAATACTTCAGCGACGAGAAGTCGACTTTCTTGTTCAGGTCGGGGATGTCGAGCAGGCGGTAGATCACCGTCGGCGGCAGGAAGAATTCCGTCACCCGGTATTCGGGGATGGCCTCCAGCAGCAGCGCCGGATCGGGCTTGGGGAGGATGACGACCGAGCCGCCGCGTGCCGTGCACGGCAGCGACAGCAACCCCGAGGTGTGGGTCATCGGTGCTGCCGCCAGGTTGACCGGGCGATCCCGGGCGCCATAGCTGCAGCCGATCATGAAGTGGGCGACGAAAGTCTGAATACTGCGGTGGGTGTTCATCACCCCCTTGGGCAGACCGGTGGTGCCGCCGGTGGGCGAGATCGCGATCACATCGTCAAGATCGACGGCGATGCCCGGGTCGGTGTCGGCGTGGCCTTCGACCCAGTCGACCAGGGATGCAGCGCCTTCCGCTTCGCCGTCGATGCAGACAAAGAGTTTGATTTTGGGCAAAGCCGGCCGCAGGGCGGCGATCGTTGCCTCAAACTCCTTCTGGAAGAACAGCACGTCGCAGTCGAAGGTGTCGAGGACGTGGCGATTCTCGTCGGCGGCGTTGCGGGCGCCCACCGGAATCCACGCCATATTGGCCCGCCACAGCCCGAGCGCGCAGGTCCAGGCGGTGGCGTCATTGCCGGCCCAGACCGCGCCCTTGTTGCCGCGCCCGAGATCGACTGCCTGCAGCGCGCGCGCGATGCGGCAGCTCAGCCGCCCGACCTCGTTGAAGCTGTACCTGCGGCTTCCCTGGATGTAGGCCGCGCCCTCGGGGTTAAGGCGCCAGCCGCGGTCGAAGAAATCGATGATCGCCATGGTCGGGCCCTCAAAGTGCAGTGACGCTCGCGCTCGCCAGCCCGCGCTGCTCCAGGAAACCCAGGAGATAGCGGTGGCCGAAGGCCTTGCACGCCGAGGCGAATCCGACTTTCGCGGTCTCCCCGTCGAGCAGCTTCACCACTGCGGCCGTCTGCAGCGCGCCGGTCGCGATGTAGGGGGTCACGCCGCGTACCGTCGCGCGCACTGCGGCGAGCTGGCCGCGCCCGATGGCGGTATCGACCGTGCGTGTCAGGGTGGTGCGCTCGCGCGGCGGCATGGAGGGCGTCGTCGAGTCGACGAGACCCTTGACGACTTGGTCTTGCTCCTCCTTGGACAGTCCCTTGTATTCGCTCTCCCACTTCTGGCCCACGGCATGCACGAACTTCATCACTTCGTTGTCGTAAAAGCCGACGCTGGAGATGCAACTGCGCACGCGCGGATCACTCTCCAAGAAGATGGGCAGCGATGTGCCACCCCACGGGATCGTGAACACGGGTTGGATGAGGTCCGGAACGGCGACGTTGTACGAGGCGTTGGCCGCATGCGGAACCAGCTTCTTCTCCCAGAGGTAGCAGGGCTCATGGCGGAAGATCTCGAAGATCGAGGCCGTCGAACCCACCGTGACACCCGAGCCGGCACCACGCGGCCCGCGACAAAGCGTGGCGGTCTCGAGCGCATCGATCCCGGGTGTCTCCAAGGCCAGTTCAGCGGCGATCTCGGCGAACGTGTACATATAGGCCGTCGACGGCGAGAGCAGCAGGCCTGCCTGGCGGAACAGTTCACCGGAGCCCTCACGGGCCGCCCGGATGAAGCTCTGCTCACCCGTGGTGTCGAGGTAATGGCAGCCCGCGCGAAGCGCTGCCTCGACGGTCGTCAGACCAAAGTTGACGAAGGGGCCTACCGTATTGCAGACGACCTTTGCGCCTTGGAAGGCACGCGCCAGCGATTCGACGTCATGGTTCGCCTCGACGATCTCATAGACGGCCGACTCCAGGCGCACGACGCGCTGGGCCATCATCTCCTGCGTCCGTTTGACGTTGCGTGCGACGGCCGTGAAGGGGATGTTCTGGTCGATCAGCCAGTCCATGATCAGCATGCCGGTGTAGCCACTGGCGCCATAGACGACGACGGGATATTTAGCCATTTTGATTCCCTAGGAAGATTTTCAGTTGTTGGACCAGCCATCGGCATAGAGCTGCTGCGCGAGCAGGCCCAGGCGCATAGTCAGGACATAGTTTTCGCCGTCTTCGATCTGGGCGGCACGCGCATCGCGGAACAGCTTTTCGATGCCGAAGTCGCGCATTACGCCGTTGCCGCCATGCAGCTCCAGCGCATGCTGGAA